>JAPKAJ010000461.1 GCA_028825345.1 Arenicellales bacterium
AGCCGCATATACCAGCGGCGGACCTTCGGCCAGTGTGACTGCAAGTTCATGGGCTCGCTCCAACAGACTGCCAGAGGGCAATACTTCGTTCACAAGGCCCCAGCGATGCGCCTCGGCGGCGTCCATCCATCGGCCAGTAAATAACAGCTCCATAGCAATATGCCAAGGAATGCGCTTGGGCAATTTCAGTGTCGCGGCATCGGCAATAGTGCCTGAGTTAATCTCGGGCAAAGCAAAAGTGGCGTGCTCCGCGGCAAGGATCAGATCAGCCGACAAGGCCCACTCAAGGCCGCCGCCGCAACAGATGCCGTTGACCGCGGCGATCACCGGCTTGTTAAGATCGGGCAACTCCTGCAGGCCGCCAAAGCCTCCAACCCCATAGTCGCTATCCACAGCTTCGCCGTCTGCGGCTGCTTTTAGATCCCATCCGGGGCAGAAGAATTTCTCACCGGCACCGGTGATAATGGCGATGCGCAGATCAGGGTCGTCTCGAAATCCGGCAAATACATCACCCAGTGCTCGACTGGTTGCCACATCGATCGCATTTGCCTTGGGACGGTCGAGCGTCACCTGCAGCACAGAGCCGCGCTTCTCGGTATGCACACTGTCAACGCTCATGAATTGTCACTCCTGAAAATTTTCCGGCCATTGAATAGCCTCCATTCGGATTCTCTGGCGCAACACGTAAGCACCTTCGCGTGCACATGCCTCAAACGCATCCCTGACGACATCCTGGCGAATATCCTCTATGCGATAACGGTTGTACGCCAGCGACATCATATCGTCAACGAAAGCATCGAACTGCGGATAACGGTCTTCACTAAAATAGTAGGCGCGCCGGCGACTGCAACCCTTCGCCACGACCAGACGGTTCACTACGTCTGCTGCCATGGTCTGAACCTCGGTCTCATCATGAAACGCACAAGATACCGCCTGCCAACTGCCTACCGGTTCGGGTTCGATCACATACAGTGTGCCCGCTGCCCGCAGTACCCGCAACGCCTCACCTAGCGCGCGGCCCATTAGCGCCTGAGGTACATGATGAAGTGACCAGTGCAGCAGAACGTGATCAAAGGTGTTATTGGTCATCGGCAGTGCATGAGCGCTGCCGCGCACCCGAGAAGCAGGGGCACCGCTACCCACATACGGGTCAATGCCTGTGACATGAAAACCCTGTTGCGCCAGGCCGTCACTCAACGCTCCGCCGCCACAGCCTATATCCAGCAAGGCGCCCAAGCACGGCTCCAAAAACTCGCGTAGCGCATCAAGCGGCTGAGCGACAACAGCTTGGTCAGGATCGGTTCGCAGCAAAGACATAGGGCTAAGCATCCTCGGTACAGCACAGCAAAGCATCTACCGCTATGACACCCTTACCCTTGGGTCGCACCAGCAACGGGTTAAGCTCAAGCTCAACCAGGGAATCTTTGCGCGCCAAAGCAAACTCACCGACCTGCTGCAGTGCTTGCACCAGTGCGGCTGTATCGGCGATGGGGGTGCCCCGGAAACCCACAAGCAATGGGTAGGCCTTAAGCGATACCAACGCTCGC
>JAPKAJ010000121.1 GCA_028825345.1 Arenicellales bacterium
CGACGCGAGTAAAGATTATGCGCGGACTATGGTTGGTACTCCTTTCTATTTATCGCCCGAAATAATCGAAGACCGCCCCTATAACGGACAATCAGACGTCTGGAGTTTAGGTGTAGTACTGTATGAAATGGCGACTTTGAGACATCCGTTCGATGCAGATTCTTTACATCATTTGGCAGTGAAGATATTGAATGGGAAGTAAGTTTTTGGTTGGGATTGTTGTGTTGTGTGTGAGAAGTGTGATTTGTGAAAGTGTAGTGTTTGCTGTTTAGGACAGCCCTTTGGGTTTGTGCTGCGAGTGCGCGTACATGGTTTCGGTAATGACCTCGAGTGAGCGACGCTGGTGTTCAACATTTTTTAGCGGGTCATCCGAGACTGGGCCAGTCTCAAGTTCAAAATGTCCAAAGTGATCCTCTCCACGAACCAGTATGGCAGTATCCCGGGGCCCTTCCTTGATGGCACTCGTGGGCAGGTAATCCATCAGTAGTCCGATTCTCCGATCATCAGACTGGTTTGGGTTCGAAGCGTGAATGATCGCATGATTGATTACGGTAGCCTCGCCCGGGGCGAGTTCGATATCGGTAGCGCCTGATTGGTCAAACACCTCGGTTATGTACTGCGCCCGCGACAAAATACTGTCAGGATCGCTACCCTCACTGTGAGCAAGTAATGCCCCGCGGTGAGAGCCCGGAATAACTCTAAGACAGCCACTTTTGCTATTGGCATGGCTTAGTGCGAGCCAGCAGATGGAAAGAAAGGGTTTGAGTTTGATGTACGCGGTATCCTGATGCCACGCCGCGTGCTGACGGGTTTTGGGTTCTTTGATCCGGAATGTGGAATTCCAGTGTAAAAGATTAGGACCAAGAAGATCCTCCATCAGATCCAGCAATCGGGAATCGCGGGAAAGCCGGTCTATACACGGGAGTATGAGATTTGCCTTGAAGTCCAGCTGTCCTTTGAGTTTTGGATAGTTTGTCTCGAACTGTTCAACTTGGGCGCGCAGGATCTGCGCCTCGGATTCGTCCAGAATGCGAACCGGTGGTAAAAAGCCGTGCCGAGCAAAGTGTTCTATTTGTGCCGGGCTTAGGAATTTAGTTGGCATCTACCCACTCCCTTTAGGCTGAAACGATGCTAAGGGGTGGGATCGCCCAAGCATAACGCTCAAAAGTGTATGGGATATTGACAGATATAACACTTTCGCGGACATTGAAAACCACGCGAGTTATCATTTGGCCCACACTGGCGTCTAGATCGACCGGACCGTATGATTGCGCCGCTCAATTTTCCCCTGAGATCTTAGCCCATGTCTATGCTTAATTTGACACCATCGATTCGCCTTCGTAGAACGCCATTTTCCAATCGTGTAGATAGTGCTGGGGCGAAGGCGTACACGATCTATAACCATATGCGTCTGGCGTCTTATTACGAGACACCCGAGGAAGATTATCGACACCTTAAGACTGCGGTCCAGGTTTGGGATGTCTCCTGTGAGCGCCAGGTTGAGATCAAAGGCCCAGATGCGTTACGACTGGTACAGATGACGACGCCACGTGATATGTCGCGGATGCGAGATGATCAATGTTACTACGTACCTATGGTCGACAGTGCCGGCAAAATGATGAACGACCCTGTTGCCGTACGTCTGGGCCAGGATCGTTACTGGCTGTCGTTGGCGGATTCGGACATGTTGCTTTACTGCAAGGGCCTTGCGGCAGGGTCTGGCCTCGATGTCGAGGTCTTTGAGCCGGATGTCTCACCGCTCGCGATTCAGGGCCCAAAAGCCGATGAATTGGTCTGCCGTGTATTTGGGGAAGAGATCGCCTGTACCAGATTCTTTCGCCACAAGACCATCAATTTTCAGGGTCAGGATATGATCATTGCTCGCTCCGGATGGTCTCACCAAGGCGGTTTTGAGCTGTACCTGGATGGTAGCGGATACGGAGAAGCCGTTTGGGATGCATTATTTGATGCTGGTAAAGATCTTGATGTCCGGGCGGGTTGCCCCAATCTGATCGAGCGGATCGAGGCGGGCCTGCTCTCTTTTGGCAGCGATATCACCATGGATCACACGCCCTTTGAGGCAGGTCTAGGTAAATACTGTAATCTCGACAGCGCCACAGGTTTTCTGGGTCGTAAAGCCTTGTTAGAACTGCAAGAGCCAGCAAAGCAGATTCGAGCACTCGCGCTTGCCGGGCCAGCGGTACCTGCGATCAATCACCCATGGTCTTTGCACGATTCCACAGGCAATATCGCTGGGCATATCTCTTCTTCCACCTGGTCGCCAGATTTTGATACAAACGTGACTATCGCGATGGTTAAACGGGAACATTGGGACGGGGGGGCTGTGCTGACCGCCAAGGTTCCCGACGGAGATCGCAGCGCGATCGTGCAGGACAAGTTCTGGATTTAACTAATCTGCGAAATATAACGGTAATGAAAAAACCAGCAGAAAAACCAATAGGTAAAAAGCAAAACTCCAATATCCTGGGTCGGGTCGTAGATGAAACATCCGGGTCTGATTGGAGTGATACAGTTCAATGTATTGTGGTTGCAGGCTCTTTATCCTTTTTAATGAGTTAGGAGTACCTTAAGACATGGGATTAGATCAGGAACTGGCCGGATTGCTGGTGGTATCAATGGAGCAGGCGGTTGCTGCTCCGTATTGCGGTTTGATGCTGGCCGATGCCGGGGCGAGGGTGATTAAGGTGGAGCGCACAGAAGGAGATTTCGCGCGAGGCTACGATCAAGGCGCCGATGGAAAAAGTGTTTTTTTCTCCTGGCTTAATCGAGGCAAGGAGTCTATCTGTATCGATCTCAACCAAGACGCTGATGAAGCGTTGTTGCGGTCTATGCTTAAACATGCCGATGTGTTTTTGCACAACCTTGCGCCGGGGGCGCTTACCCGCCGTGGTTTTGGTGGTGAGGCGCTGCGTGAACACAACCCTGGTCTCATCACCTGTGAGATCAATGGATATGGTTCGTCTGGTCCGGGTGCCAGGAAAAAAGCCTACGATTTTTTGGTACAGGCTGAAAGTGGGATCTGTGCGATTAATGGTACGCAGGAGCAACCGGCACGGGTGGGTATTTCCATCTGCGACATCGCTTCTGGCCAAACGGCGTTTTCTTCGATTCTGCGTGCGTTGATTCAGCGCGGCCGCACTGGGACAGGGCTCGACATTTCCATTGCCATGTTTGATGTCATGGCGGATTTCATGAATTTTCCGCTGTTGGCGCATCGTTACCTTGGCGGTGCACCGCAAAGAATGGGGTTGACGCACCCGCTGATTGCGCCTTACGGAGCATACACGGTTAAAGATGGCAGCCACATTCTGATTGCGATCCAGAATGATCGTGAGTGGTGCAGTTTCTGTGATGCCATATTGGGTCAGCCCGAGCTCGGCGCTGATGCACGTTTTGTGAATAACACTGAGCGGGTCAAGCATCGTAAAGCGATGGACGAGATAATCAATGGCGTGTTTGGCAAGCATTCTGCTGATCAGATGAGCCAGTTGCTGGACGATGCGAAAATAGCCAATGCCTGCTTGAGCAGCGTCGAGGATCTGTCCAGTCATCAACTGATTCGAAACCTTGTCGCCGATTTTGGCGGCACCAAGGTTAATATGGCGGATCTGCCGGTGGTGACGGATGGCGAACGTCCAACGCTTGTTCCCCTGCTTGACCAGCACGGCGAGTCAGTCCGATCAGAGTTTGCTGCCTAGTCGACAGGTTTGACTGCAACAGTGCGATAAAGCAATAACGCTTTGGCCCGCAACATTCGAATATCAGGATCCATGACTCATGAGTACTAAACCCCCAACCTATATGCTGGATCACCCGGAGATCCGCGATAGCGTAACCCGCCTGTGTGAGGGTTTTCCCGGTGAGTACTGGCGTAAAAACGATCGCGAGCAGGATTATCCCCGCGAGTTTGTGGATGCGTTGACCCAGGCCGGATTTTTGAGCGCGCTCATTCCCGAAGAGTTTGACGGCTCTGGCTTGCCTTTGTCAGCCGGCGCGGCGATTCTCGAAGAGGTTCATCGCTCTGGTGGCAATGCCGGAGCCTGTCATGCACAGATGTATACCATGGGCACACTGTTGCGCCATGGCTCGCAGTCGCAAAAACAGCAATATCTGCCAGCCATCTCCTGCGGCGAACTGCGGCTGCAGGCCTTTGGTGTCACCGAACCGACCAGTGGCACGGATACCACCGCATTGCGCACCACAGCGCGCCGTGAAGGCGATCACTATGTGGTGAATGGGCAGAAGATCTGGACTTCCCGTGCCCAGTATTCAGACCTGATGATCCTGTTGTGTCGGACCACGCCGCGCGAGCAGGTTGAGAAAAAAACTGACGGTCTTTCGGTGTTGCTGGTAGATATGCGCGAAGCTCGGGGCAAAACGCTGACTATCCGCCCGATCCGTACCATGATGAATCACGCGACCACCGAGATCTTCTTTGATGATATGCGCGTGCCGGTCGACAACCTGATTGGAGAAGAAGGCCGAGGGTTTCGTTACATATTATCGGGCATGAATACCGAGCGGATTCTGATCGCGTCCGAATGTATTGGCGATGCCAAGTGGTTTATTGAAAAAGCCACTGCCTATGCCAGTGAGCGTTCTGTCTTTGGCCGGCCCATTGGCCAGAATCAGGGGGTACAGTTTCCTATCGCCCGGGCCTATGCCCAGATGCGTGCGGCAGAGCTGGTGCTGCGAGAGGCAATCCGGCTTTACGATGCGGGCGAGAACCCAGGTGAAGAGGCCAATCTTGCCAAGATGCTGGCTGCAGATGCTTCCTGGGCTTCTGCAGAGATGTGCGTGCAGACTTATGGTGGCTTCGGATTTGCCGAAGAATATGACGTGGAGCGCAAGTTTCGCGAGACCAGGCTATACCAGGTTGCCCCGATCTCGACTAATCTGATCCTGAGTTATCTGGGTGAGCATGTACTGGGTCTGCCGCGTTCTTACTGACAAATCGATAGAGAAAAAAATGACAACCGACGACCAGGAGATAGTTCAGCCTCGACGCAGTTTTATCTTCGCCCCAGGATTAAGACCCGAGTTGTATCCCAAGGCGCTCGCCTGTGGAGCGGACATTGTTTGTGTCGAACTGGAAGATGGTGTTGCGCCTCACGATAAGGACGAGGCGCGTGAGAAGACCATGGCGCTTTTTGCAGAACTCCAGGCAGACGATGGCGTGGAGCGCATCGTGCGCATCAACTGCCTGCGATCAGCCGTGGGTCTGGATGATGTTCAGGCAATCCTCGCGACAGACACACCGCCACCGGCTCTGATGCTGCCCAAGGTGGTTTCCCCGGATGAAATTGTCTGGCTGGATGACCTGCTGACTGAGCGGGGCCACGATACCCGTTTACATATCATCATCGAAATGAATGCAGGGCTTGAGGCTGTCTTTGACATCGCCAGGGCTAGCTCCAGGATAGATGCTTTGTTTTTTGGCGGCGTTGATATGTCGGCAGATTTACGCTGTAAAAATGCGTGGGAGCCCTTGCTCTATGCGCGTTCGCGCGTGGTTCACGCGGCAGCCAGCGTGGGTATTGATGCTATCGACGTGCCCTACCTGGATCTGGATGATCTGGAAGGCATGAAAGCCCAGGCGCAACTGGCAAAAGAACTTGGATTCAGTGGTAAGGGTGCGGTGCACCCCAAGCAGATCAGCGCCCTGAACGAAGTGTTTACCCCATCGTTCGAAGAAGTGGCCAAAGCGCAGAAAATACTGGCGGCGTTCGAGGAGGCCAATACTGGATTGGTTGTTGTCGATGGCAAGTTGATCGAAAAACCAGTGGTCCGCGAGATGCAGCGGATTGTCTCGGTGGCCAAACGCGCCGGTCTTTGACTGGTAGGCTGGGCCCGTTTTATCCAAGAGCCGTTTTCAGCGCATTCGCGCCGTCATGCGGGGAATCGGACTTGGCATCGCCATAGATATTTGGGGCAGACAACTGATATTATCGTTCAATTCCTTGAAGCGGCAATCAGCCCGGTCTTTCTCCTCGGCAAGGTAGTTTTTGAGGTAGAACCCTTTTTCTTCAGGCGTAAATTCATATTCAGCCGTGAGTGCGCAGGACTGCATCATAAGACAGTTTTACAGCTATATGCGTAGCGCGGCGTGGTTAGGTAGATGTGTTTTACGTCAGCATCTCGCCTTATGTTATTTTTATCGAATCAATACGGAGAAAATGTTTTGCCAACTGCATTAGTACAAGGTCGGATCGCTGTTCAGTACGAACACCTCTTAAGAGCGGAATTAAACGATGATTGGAAAATTCTTGTGTGGGATCCGTCGTGCAATGGACCCGATGAGTTTATTGCCATGGCGCTTGAGGCAGATGCCATCATCGGCGGAAAAATACCCACACCAAATTGGCCGAACATACCGAAACTAAAAGTGTTTCAAATTCCGTGGACCGGATATGACTTTTGTTCACCGCAAACGATGCCAAATGGCATTCCTGTGTGTAATTGCTATGAACATGAAACAACGATCGCCGAATTCGTCCTTTGTGCCATGCTCGAAACCAAAATTGGATTGCGCCAAATTGACCAACGTTTTCGGGCTGAAGGATGGGGTGGCAGACAGCCAGGCTCATCTCGGAATCACGGAGAAATTCGCAATCGGACCGTGGGCATCGTGGGTT
>JAPKAJ010000122.1 GCA_028825345.1 Arenicellales bacterium
CGTTCAGTCATCTTGATAGTGCTGTGGCCTAGAAGGTCTCGCACTTCAATCAGACTGACCCCGCTTAATAGCCAGCTAAGCAGCACAGCTGTGGCGTATGTCATGCATCCGAAAGCCACTGATACCTGCCATCAAACCGGCGGTGGCTAAAATAACGGGGCCAATGGAAAATTGACGGATGTGTCGGTGGGAATCCTAGTAGATTACCAAATGCATGAGTACCCTTCGGAATACGACTCGAACGGCCGCCAGAGAATCAAAAAAGATATATTTAGCTGCTCTATAGTGAAAGCCCGGTTCTAAAAGTCATGGCTCTCCAAATGCAATCTAAGCCAAAGCGATCCTTGCGCTGCAGTCGGTTTCAGTAGATGTTCGAGGAACTCGATTACCAGGAGACACCGCTCGGTGCGATTAGCCTGCGACGGCGCTCGGAACCGAGGTTGGGTGGCAAGATCCTCTACGAGGTTAAACTGGGTGAGGAATTCCTGATGTCCAGTTTGTTTGTCGAGGCGGAGGAAGAACTCGCCGCACTCGCGCTACAGTCGCTCGATGGCGAAAAACTCGACGTGGTGGTTGGTGGTCTGGGTCTTGGCTATACCGCTGCCAAGGCATTGGAAAATGAGGCGGTTCGCTCGTTGCGAGTCATCGAGACTATGGCGCCGGTGATCTCGTGGCACCGGCTCGCACTGGTGCCGCTAGGGGATAAGCTGGCACTGGATTCACGCTGTTCTTTGGTGCACGGAGATTTCTTTAAACTAGCCGCATCATCTGGCGGTTTTGACCCGGATAACCCGGGGCGTTTGTTTCACGCCGTGTTGCTCGATATTGATCATTCTCCCAGCCACTGGCTGGACACGGGCAATAGCGCGTTCTACACCGACGCTGGCCTTACTGCCCTGGCGGCCTCGTTGCATCCCGGCGGGGTCTTTGGCCTTTGGTCCAACGATCCGCCGGATGAAGCGTTCGTTAGTTTGCTGGGCGAGGTATTTGCATCTGCGAAATTGCACCTGGTGACCTTTGCGAATCCATATACGGGTGGTGAATCATCCAACACTATCTATCTCGCTTACAAAGCCGGATGAGTGTTAGCGCCGTGGTTCCTTTACCGAGGCAAGGGTTTAACGAAAGCCAGAAACCATCCAATGCCGCAGGCGAGAATAAGAATTAAAGGACTAAGCAAAGGGTTACCGGGAGTTATCTTGCTGATATAACGCCCTGGTAGTGCAATCATGAAGCCCAGCACCAAAGAAGGTGCCAACATATTTTCATACGTCATGATCGGCATAGATCAAATGACAAAGAAGGCCAGACACACCAGCGCCAGAAGATGCATTCCAAGATGTTTGTAATTTAGGTTCGTGATCTACTCCTCAATCCGTACTGACCGTGCGGGCAATCTGGCTTACCTCAATGCAAAAGTTGCCCAGGCGCTGCCAAGTACCGTGCCGTCACGCTGAAAATCGAGCTCGATGTCCACCATCCGGTTGTCGTCCTGTTCGTATTTCCGCACTACCCAGCCGCGATACGTCAATACATCTCCCGGAAACTGCATCTCGACGAACCGACACTTGAACCGACGGATTTTCTCGGGCCCGAGCCAGTTCACGGCATAAGTGGCCAGTGCGCCGCCATGCAACATGCCCATCGAGTAGATACCGGGGTATCCGCAGGCTCTGGCCGAACCATCGTCATGATGGGTCGGACCATCTTCTCCAGAGGCATACTGGTAGGCGACAATGTCGGTGACGGTGAGAGGTGGCATCACGATGCTGCCCGGGCCTTCACCCTCGCGTAGTTCATCCCAGTCCTGAAAGCCAACGGCGTTGAACTGATCGCGCGGGTCGCCTTTCATGAAGTAGGGCCGATCTCTGATCCGCGCCTCATCGAGGCTCTGGACCGGAGAGTGTGAAGTCTTGACGTTCCACTCGAACCAGTCGGCCACATGGTGACCTCCCGGCGTGTGGAACTGGGTACAGGTAACATAGATTCGCAGGCGCCCACCGCGCCTTCCCTGTCTTTCCTTAAAGTCGTGCATGTGGGTCGATGCCACGAGTGGGTCACCAGCACGCGGGAGTGGGCCGTGAAAAACGAACTCCTGCCCACCATCGGCACAGGTCGTAAAATCTTCGTCGATCGAACCGAATGCCGAATCCCGTGGGGCGCGCGCAAGAATATACCCGTAAAAGTAGCCTGACATGATCAGAAAAGTCGGCGGTATAACAGGCTTGCTTTCCTTGTGGTAGGCCGGGTGAAAAGCATAGATCGAATTTGCGAACTGCCGGATGCGCCCGCGTTCTAGGTCCACGTCGTAGACCGGCCCCTCAAGGCCGATGATCGACTCGTCAGGCTTGATACGCACCATGTTCCCTCCTCCCATTCAGAACAACACGCGCGTCGACCGCCAGCGCGCCCTGTTCCATTGCCATCACCGGGTTGAGGTCCAGCTCAAGGATGTCGTCCCGGTCGTTACCAAGCCAACTGATGGAAACAACAAGTCGAGTCAAGGCATCGAGATCACAGCAAACCTTGCTCCTAACACCGGTGAGGATGGGGAACCCGCGCAATTCCCTGAACATGTCCAGCGCTTCGGGTTCTGTCACGGGACAAAGCCGCAGGACAAAGTCTTCGAGCACCTCCGTAAAGATTCCACCCATGCCCACTAGAACAATCGCGCCGAAAGTCTTATCGCGCTTGAGTCCGATAATGACTTCAGCAAGGCCCGGCGTCATTGTCTCCACCAGTACCCGCTCCGGTGTCGTACTGCCGGCCGCTGCGGCACGGGCTGTAACCTCTGCATAGGCCTTTTCAACCGCTTCGCCACCCGCAACACCCAAAACTACACAGCCGCTGTCACTCTTGTGAATCACATCCACCGCCGCCGATTTAATTGCCACCGGCCCGCCCAGCCCAGCAGCTGCGCTGACCGCCGCGCCGGCGGATGAGGCAACTTCCCAATCTGCAAATTCGGCCCCACAGTCTGAGATCATCTGTCGGGCTGAGATCAGATCCATGATCTGTGGTGTAGTCATGACTGACAACTGGTGAACGTTCTCACCCGACCCAGCCAGGCCAGTGCGGACTCCAGATCCCTGAAGATATCCAGCCCCCCCTGCGAACCCAAACTCGTCACTGCCGAATGGTATAGCGTTTCGGTCGTCTGCCCGCAGTCTCCATTACGCAAAACCACCGTCAGCGGTTTGGCGATACAACCCGCAACGTCCCTGATCGCAGTACAGATGGCTTCCAGATGCGCGAGGTTGTCATCACCGAAAAGATCAGAAAAGGCGATCAGGTTGAGATGCACAAGGACCATGCCGACCTCCGGGTCGGTCGCAGAGGTCTTAATTAGACGCGCAAGTTTGGTAGGATCGGTGAAAAGCCGGTCGACAGGCATCTCGATCGGGTTATCGATGCCGCCGAGCACCTTGGCAGCAGGCTCCAGCTGTTTCAGGGCAGACAGCGTGCCGGGCCCGAGCTTAGCGACGGAAAGATTCGCTGCGACCAGAGCATCACTGATTAGCACCGAAATGCCACCGCCGCACCCGATCACCATCACGCCACCGCCGGATCGGTTGTGGGGTTGCAGTTCAGCACTGCGCCAGGCCTGTAGAGTCACGAGCAGATCAGTCAATCCGGTTAGCTCAATCACACCCGCCTGGCGCATCATAGCCTGCCAGACTTCATGTTGTCCCGTCATTCGCCCGGTATGCGATACCACGGCCCGCGCTCCGGCCGGGGTCTTTCCGCCCTTGAGCACTAGCACTGGTTTGTCCCGTGCAAGCTTTTTCAGTTCTTCAAAAAGTGCCCGGCCGTCAGAGACACTCTCGATATAGAACACCGCGATACCCGTTTCCGGGTCATGTCGGCAGTAGCGCACATAGTCCGGCCAATCGAGATCAGCGCAGTTACCAACCGAAAGCACCTTTGAGAATTTGACACCCCGCGTCTGCCCCTGGGCTAGAACATCAGTGCAAAGGGCTCCGCTCTGCGAGATAAAAGTCACCGGACCAGACTCGAAATGACAGCCGTCAGAGAAGCACAAACCGTGCCCTGCGCTGTAAAGACCGAGCGAGTTCGGGCCAATCAGGGCGCTCGCGCCCCCGCCGAGAGCTTCAACAAGCGCACTCTGGAATCCCGGGCCCTCACCAGAGACTTCGCCAAACCCGGAGGAAAGCACATGAACAACCAGAACTTTGCGCGCAACACAGTCCCGGACCGCATCGACAGTATGTTCCCTTGCGACCAGCAGCTGAACATAATCTATCTCACCTGGCACATCGCGAAGCGATGCGTAGCACGGCTGCCCTTCGACTTCATTTCGTGCCGAGTTGACCGCAATAAGCTCGCCGTCGTATGGGCCGTCCAGCAAACGTCGGAACATGATGTTGGACCATTTCCCGCGATCCGACGAGACGCCAACAATCACCATTCGCCTGGCCTTGAAGGCCCGGTCGAGAAGAAGTGGGTCACGTTGCGTGTGACTTTCTTTCGACGATTGTTTTCTGACTACTGTGTTTTTCATTCAGTCTGATGACAGGCAGTACGGCAGATCCCAGGTGACCGAGCGACGCCGGGTGAACCAACCATATTTATCACCGAGCCTAACGCCTTTGTAGATGAAGTGCAGATTTTCCCACCAATTATGTATTTATTGAAATATTAAAAGGGAGAGATACCCCGTCCAGGGTGCATCAAATGCTGGAAAACTGTCCGAAGGTTACTATTCACGATCTTACATCTTCTTTGGAATATGCCGAGACGTTATTGCGGCAGCAATTGTCCAACCGGCCCCGCCTGCATAGACAATCGGCAGGGCAAAAACTTTGAGAAGTATTGCGAATATGCCCGGAACAGCTAAGTTGGCAACATCTCTGTAGGTCTGGAAAACACCAGTCATCTCAGCACGCTCCCGCGGCCGTACGGCACGAAGAAAAAGCACATGGCCAGACCCATCGAGCATAGTTGCGCCGAGTGCCGCGAAAACCAGCAGCACGACAGCAACTGACGGACTTCGGGCAAAAACGAAGATCGCGAGAGTCATGAGGCTGGTGACGATAAATCCCATCCGCATGAGAAGGCGTAGCGAGTAACGGCGGGCGATCCAACCCCAATATGGGACTGTTAGAGTCCATGCGGATCCGATCGAGACAATCGCAGACCCCATTAGCTCACCAAGCCCGGAATGAACCGCATAAATTGGCGTGTAAATGATAAACAGCACCCACCAGCTGGATCGCGCCAAAGTCAAAATCCAGGCGAGCCGCAAACGGGGTTGTCGGAAAAAGTGGCGAACGTGCAAAGCGGGGTTGACCGTTCCAAATGAGCTCCGCTTCATAACCATATGATGCAGGCCCAGCCATCTGAAATAGATCAAGGTCGTCAGCACACCTGTCGCAGCGACCACAAAAGGGAGCCAATCAGCGTACCTTGACTGCAGATAAACCCCCAACCAGGGGCCAATTGATAACGCCATAACGGTGGATACCATTCGCAATGGCTCAAATTCTGACAGTTGGGATCGGGGAATTTTCTGCATGACATGCAGGCTTAGAATGACCTCCATCGAGGTGATGCCAAAAACGTGAAACATCATTCCAAGGGAGAACGTCCATAAGTCTTGCGTCCAAAGCAGCGCAATGGAAATAACCATCGCAAGCGAACTTATCAAAAACCCAGTGCGCAGGCTGATATGGCGAAGGATCGAATAAATCCCCAGGCTCGCACCAATACCGCAGACACTGACAACGAAAAAGAGCACACTCACATGCTGTGCACTGCCCAGCAGCGATAACGCCTTGAGCGGAAGTATTGACAAAAGTACCGCCCGAGCTGTCGAAGCGGCAAAAAAGAAGCCGGCAAATGGCAGATGCGTGAAGGCGATTACCCGCGTCATGGCTATGCAGTCATGTTTTATAAAAAGCCAGGTTCTGCAACGGCTTCGGCCAGGTTTTTGTTGCACCCAGGCTTTCGCCACACAGTCGCCAACCACGGCTGTTGCTCTTTAGGCCGACCTGACGGTCGATAGAAACTCTCTAATTCAATAAATCCGGCGGAGCGAACAAAGTTCCCCCAAGTATCGGGTTCAAGGAAAGCCCCATAACGGTCGCCGTCAAATTGTTCAATATCGGATCCTCTTGGATTAGAGCAGAACAATACCCCGTTAAACCTCAAACAGGTATTAAGAGTCAAAAGCACGCGCTCAAGTTCCTGCGTTGGAACATGAAACAGTGAAGCATTTGCGAATACGCCATCAAAAGCGAACGGTTTGAGGTTTAATTTAAGAAAATCCTGATGCAATACCTCACATCCAGTTCGTTTCTGCGCTAATTCGACAAATTCTTGGCAACCATCGAGACCCACAGCGCGATGTCCTAAAGCCTGAAAACTCAGCAAATCCCGACCAGGCCCACACCCCAGATCAAGGATATCGTAAGGCCCATCGTCTGCCATATTTCTGAGAAGGGCCTCGATGTTCTGGCTGACATCGTGGTTACGGGTCCCCTCCAGAAAGTCATGGGCCGAGTTTTGGTAATGAGAAATAGTCTGGGAACTCACCTGACGCAACTGTTCCGGGGTTAATCTGGCCAGCGGTTTGTTACTACTCATTGTTCAATTTTGTTCGCCATTGGTTATCGGTACGGGTTATCGGCTTTTG
>JAPKAJ010000123.1 GCA_028825345.1 Arenicellales bacterium
AACGAGATTAATCTGGAAAGAATCGACATCATAACCTGGTCTGAAAATCCTGCTGAGTTTGTGATTAAAGCGCTACAACCGGCTGATGTGGACTCGATTCTGGTTGATGAGGAATCTAAGGCAATGGATGTTGTCGTCGAAGAAGCGCAACTGTCGCTTGCGATAGGGCGTGGCGGGCAAAACGTTCGTTTGGCATCAGATCTGACGGGTTGGGAACTCAACATCATGACTGATGAAGCTGCCGCTGAGAAGGCCGAGCAGGAGGCTCAGCAATCATGCGAGCGTTTGATGACCCAACTGAATATAGATGCCGAAGTGGCCGGAGTCCTGGTTGAAGAAGGATTCGTGACCCCTGAGGAGGTTGCTTATGTGCCAGTACAGGAATTGCTGGACGTTGAAGGATTCGATGAAGAACTCGTCGAGCAATTGCGCGAACGTGCCCGGGATTTTCTGGATATCCGGGAGATCGCGGAGTTAGAACGCACTCGGCCGGAGCCGGACCTGCAGAACATGGAAGGTATGGACGAGGAGACTGCAGTACTGTTTGCCTCGAATGGAGTCCGATCCATGGAAGAACTTGCGGAGTGCGCCACCGATGAATTGGTCGAACTGACCGGAATCGACGAAGTCCGAGCCGGTGAATTAATCATGACTGCGCGAGCCCCGTGGTTTGTCGAAGCGCAGGACGCACCGTAAAAGAACCGGAGCTGGATAACTTTATGCCTTCCGTAGCCATCAAGAAACTTGCTGAACAAATTGGGATCAGCGGCGACAAACTGCTTCAGCAGCTCGACAACGCAGGCATCCAGGGAAAGGGTGCAGACGGTACCCTCGATGATACTGAGCGCGATACCCTCTTGGGCTATCTTCGGGGGGGGAAAGCCCGACCGTCAGCCGAAGGTGTGCAACAAAAAGTAACGCTCAGTCGCCGAACAACAAGCGCGGTCAAGCAGAATTCTCGCACTGGACCGTCGCGAACCGTCCACGTTGAGGTCAAAAAGAGACGGACCTACATTCGACGCGGAGAATTGCAGCGCCAGCAAGAAGAGGTGCAGCAGGCAGCCCGTGAAGAAGAAGAGGCTCGCCAGCGCGAGCAGGCGCAGGCCGAAGCGGAAGCGCAGGCTCGAATCGTTGCCGCCGAGGAGGAGAAGAAAAAAGCCGAGGATGCGGCGAAGAACGCGGCAGCCGAGGCGGTTGCGCAAGAATCTGGAGTAGTGTCCCAAGATCCTGGTGCAGCCCCGGTGGCGCCAGGAGAGGACAAGCCTACAGGACGACGCGAGGAAAAACCCAAGAAACGCAAAGGTAAGGGCAAACCTGCGGTAGGCGGCGAGTTACATATGGCTTTGGGGAAACGAGGGCGACGAAAACCCCGTCAGACGATCAAGCCGAGAAAATTGACCTCAGCCACAGCGGGGCAGCACGCTTTCGAGAAGCCGGTAGAGCCCGTCAGCCGCGAGATAGCGATCCCGGAGACCATCTCAGTTGCCGATCTGGCCCAGACCATGTCGGTAAAGGCCGCTGAGGTTATCCGAGTCCTTATGGAAATGGGCAGTATGGTGACGATCAACCAAGTGCTAGATCAAGATACTGCGATGCTGGTGGTTGAGGAAATGGGTCACAAAGCCAGCACGGCCGAGCGCGACGATCCCGAGGCGATGTTGGTCATTGATGAGAGTGCCAGTGATTTGCCTACTGTTCCCAGGGCGCCGGTGGTTACGGTGATGGGGCATGTCGATCATGGCAAGACGTCTTTGTTGGATTATCTTCGCAAAACCAAAGTTACCGCAGGGGAGGCCGGGGGCATCACACAGCATATTGGTGCTTATCGTGTGGCTACTCCTAGAGGAACGATTACTTTCCTGGATACGCCTGGTCACGAGGCATTCAGCGCGATGCGATCCCGAGGCGCAAAGGTAACTGACTTGGTAATTCTGGTGGTTGCCGCGGACGATGGTGTCAAGCCTCAGACTATCGAAGCGATCAATCACGCCCGCAACGCCAAGGTTCCGTTGATTGTAGCGATCAATAAAATGGACAAGGAAGACGCTGATCCCGATCGGGTAAAACAGGAGCTTTCAACGCATGATGTAATTTCCGAGGCATGGGGTGGCGATACTCTGGTCAATGAGGTTTCAGCGTTGACCGGCGACGGGGTTGATACCTTGCTTGAATCGGTATTGCTTCAGTCCGAGCTTTTGGACCTCCGCGCTCCGGATCAAGGTCCTGCGGTAGGCGCTGTGATCGAAGCCCGGCTCGATCGAGGCAAGGGGGTTGTAGCGACTATCCTGGTCCAACGTGGAATGTTGGTGAAAGGAGACATAATCCTTGCTGGGCGAGAGTTTGGGCGCGTGCGCGCGATGACTAGCGATTCCGGACAGACGATTAAGGCTGCCGGACCATCAATACCGGTAGAAATTCAAGGCCTTGGTGGTGTACCCGACTCCGGAGACGGATTCGCAGTTGTCACGGATGAGCGAAAGGCGCGTGAGATCAGCAGTTACCGCCAAGGCAAGTTCAAGGAAGTGAAGTTAGCGAAACAGCAAAAAGCCAAACTCGAGAGCGTCTTCAATCAGATGGGCGACGGTCAAGTCAAACCTTTGAACTTAATTATCAAGGCAGATGTGCATGGTTCAGTCGAAGCATTGACAGATTCGTTGGAGAAACTTAGTAACGACGAAGTGAAAGTCGTGGTCGTGCACGGCATGGTCGGCGGTATTAACGAATCCGACGTTAACCTTGCCTCGGCCTCTGATGCGATTATTTTTGCTTTTAATGTTCGCGCAGATGCGACCGCCAGAAAACTGATCGAATCCGAAGAGATCGACGTGCACTACCATAACATCATCTACGACGTTATAGATGAGGTGAGAACTGCGTTGACAGGACTGCTTTCCCCGATTATCCGAGAACAGGCGGTTGGACTTGCCGAGGTGCGTGATGTATTCCGGGTGGCCAAGCTTGGAGCAGTTGCGGGCTGTCGGGTGATTGATGGAGAGGTTCGTCGTAATCTTCCAGTCAGGGTTTTGCGCGACAACGTGGTAATATTTGACGGAGCAATTGATTCGCTAAAACGTTTTAAGGACGATGTCAGCGAAGTCAAATCTGGGTTTGAATGTGGCATTGGGGTGAAAAACTACAACGACATCAAACCAGGTGACCAGATCGAGATTTACGAGACGATCGAACAGGCGCCAACCCTCTAACCGGTCGCGTAGGAGCAATTGATGCAGGGCGTAGACCGGACACGCCGCGTCGGCCAATTAATCCGTCGGGAACTCGCCTCAATTATTGCGCGTGAGCTGCCGGGTTCGGCGCTTGGAATTCTTTCACTTACTGCGGTGTCAGTCAGCAAAGACCTGCGCGTTGCCCGTGTGTTTGTCACTGCACTTTCCCCAAAAGTTACAGAAGCCGGGGTTGCGCCATATTTGAATGAACACGCGCCGGCGTTGCGATGGCAACTTGGCCAGCGGGTTAAGTTGCGCCGTGTACCGGAAATTGTTTTCGAATATGATGGCAGTATTGAACGCGGAGCACGACTCTCCCGGTTGATAGATGGCTTAGAGAGCCCCGATGGAGAGAACGATGGGCCGTAGACGCCGAGAAATACGAGGTGAAGCGGTTGATGGAATATTGCTGTTAGATAAACCTGCAGGCATTACCTCTAATGGGGCTTTGCAGGATGCCCGTAAACTCTTGCACGCGCGCAAAGCTGGGCACACCGGCAGCCTTGATCCCATTGCCACGGGATTGCTTCCCTTATGTTTCGGCAAGACCACGCGCTGGTCAGGCTATTTTCTGGGATCCGACAAACACTATAAAACGCGGATCCGTTTAGGCGAATCAACCGATACCGGCGATTGCGAGGGAAAAATTGTCTCGCAGACCAAAGTCACCGTAACCAAGCAACAACTCTTAAGCGCGCTGGATTCTTTCCGCGGTTGCTATACGCAGATCCCGCCTATGTATTCTGCCATTAAGGTCAATGGTCAGCCGTTGTATAAGCTCGCGCGCCAAGGCAAAGAGATCGAGCGCGAGGGCCGTGAAGTTATTGTTAAATCCCTTAAGGTGCTCAGTTTCGATGGGCAGGATGTAGAGTTGGAACTGGTTTCTACCTCTGGGTTCTATGTACGCTCATTGGCGCATGATTTAGGCCAGGCGCTCAGTGTCGGTGGGCATGTGGTGGCTTTAAGGCGATTAGGGGTTGCAGGCCTTCTCGTGGAAAACGCAGTTACCTTAGAAGAGCTTGGTGCCCTTGCCGACCCGGCGGCCCGTCGACGCAAGTTATGCGCGGTAGATCAGAGCCTTATCCATCTTCCTGCCGTGGAATTATCCGTCGATGCGGCGTTTTACCTATGTCGTGGGCAGGCGGTTCGTGCTCCAAATCTTCCCCCAAAGGGAAGTGTGCGCCTTTATTCGAGTGGCGCGGGGTTTCTGGGAATCGGCAGTGTTTCAGGCCAGGATACTGTGACGCCAGAGAGATTATCTGGGGGTGAGGTTAAAACTGGCTGAATTTGTTGAGGAAATAGCACCTTGAAGGTAGAATACGGCCGCTTGCCAGCCTGCCGGGAGGTACAGATTACTCTCGGGCGCACCCAATTGCCACTTTGGCGTGCAGTCGCACGACGTTGGTTAAGAAGTAGCGACCTAACGGGCGCCTTCTCGGCGGAGGCGAGATCGAAGACATCCGCCGCATTCAGTTAAAACTAAACCAGGATCTTCAGTATGCAAGAGGTTTCACTATGTCATTAGCCGCGCAGACCAAGGCGCAGGTTGTGAACGACTTCGCCATGACCCCGGAGGACACAGGTTCCCCGGAAGTCCAGGTGGCGCTGCTCACCGCCCGGATCGTTGATCTCACCGATCATTTCAAAACGCATGTTCACGATCATCATTCACGCCAGGGACTTCTGCGCATGGTGAATCGGAGACGCAAATTGCTTGATTACCTCAAGGGGCGTGACGTTGAACGCTATCGCTCCCTGATCGGCAGGCTTGGGCTGCGACGCTAAGGCGATGCAGTTGGATATCTTATGAAGGAGTATTTTAATTGAAACAAATCGTCCAGACGTTCCAATACGGCGAACACGAAATGCGACTGGAAACAGGACGCGTTGCACGACAAGCCACAGGAGCTGTGTTTGCAAGCATGGGGGAAACCGTAGTACTTGTTACGGTGGTTGCCGCTCGTGAGTCCAGCGGCCGGGATTTTTTACCGCTCACGGTAGATTACGAAGAAAGAACATATGCCGCCGGTCGAATCCCCGGCGGTTTTTTTAAGCGCGAAGGTAGACCCGCGGAAAAGGCCATTCTGACCTGTCGATTGATCGACCGGCCGATTCGGCCTTTGTTTCCTGCCGGATTCAATAACGAGATCCAGGTGGTGGCCACTGTGATGTCAGTGGACCCACAGATCGATCCCGACATTGTCGCCATGGTAGGCGCATCGGCCGCGATGACCCTCTCTGGGGCACCATTTAACGGACCGATTGCGGCCTCTAGAGTCGGTTTTGTGGATGACAATTATGTATTGAATCCCAGTGCTACCCAGTTGGCAGAATCCAAGCTGAATTTAGTTGTGGCCGGAACCCAAAGCGCCGTGCTGATGGTTGAGTCAGAAGCCGAGCAATTAACCGAGGCGCAGATGCTGGGTGCCGTCATGTTTGGCCATGAGGGATCTCAGGCGGCTATTGGGGCGATTAATCAGCTTGCCGCCGAGGCGGGTGCCGAGCGTTGGGATTGGCAGGCGCCAACAAAGGATCAAAGCCTGATCGACCAAGTCGGCGAGCTCGCAAAGGAAGATGTTGAGCGGGCGTATCAGATAGCGGACAAAGTCGATCGCCAGGAGGCTATGGCTTCGGTACGAACTAAAGTTTCAGAGGCATTACTCGATGGCGAACCCGACGATGCGCAGGCAGAAGCGGTTAAAGACGCCGTTAAAGCGCTCGAGAAGGCAACCGTTCGCGATCGGATTTTAGATGATCAGCCACGAATAGACGGCCGGGACCGTGAAACGGTTCGGCCGATCACAATCGAAACAGGGTTTCTTCCCCGCACACACGGGTCAGCATTGTTTACCCGGGGTGAGACCCAGGCAATTGTCACCAGCACACTGGGTACGGACCGCGATTCGCAGATCATCGACGCTCTGGAGGGTGAGCGCCGTGATACGTTTATGCTGCACTACAACTTTCCGCCGTATTGTGTGGGTGAGACTGGCCGCGTGGGAACCCCCAAACGTCGGGAGATCGGTCACGGCCGCTTGGCCAAGCGGGCAATGCTCGCGGTATTACCTGACCCGGAGGATTTCCCCTATGTGATCCGGATCGTGTCGGATATCACTGAATCTAACGGCTCGAGTTCGATGGCAACGGTGTGTGGCGCCAGCCTGTCCTTGATGGATGCGGGTGTAAAGTTGAAGGCGCCGGTTGCGGGTGTCGCCATGGGTTTGATTAAACAGGGTGAACGTTTCGCAGTCTTGACTGATATTCTCGGTGATGAGGATCACCTGGGAGATATGGACTTCAAAGTCGCTGGTACCAGGCAAGGCGTAACCGCCTTGCAGATGGACATCAAGATTGAGGGAATTACCCCAGAGATCATGGAGCAGGCGTTGTCCCAGGCACAGCGCGGACGTTTGCAT
>JAPKAJ010000462.1 GCA_028825345.1 Arenicellales bacterium
GGTAGCCAAAATCTGACTCCAGTGCGCTGACATCTGCCTCAGTGGCAGGCACGTCTCCGTCTTGCATGGGCAAAAGCTCCAGGGTAGCCTTTCGGCCCAGAGCTTTTTCCAACGCCTGTATATAGTCCATCAACTGCACCCGACAGCTATTACCGATGTTGTAGATCCGCCACGGTGCACTGGCGCTTCGATCCGACTCACTTGCCCCGTCACCTTTTTCGGGCGGCTGATCCAGCACGCGGATTACTCCTTCTACGATATCGTCTACGTATGTGAAATCCCGGACCATCTGGCCACGGTTATAAACCGGAATCGGCTGCCCTTCGAGAATGCCTTTGGTGAACTTGAAAAGCGCCATATCAGGACGACCCCAAGGGCCATATACCGTGAAAAATCGCAGGCCCGTCGTGGGCAGGCCATAAAGATGAGCATAGGCGTGCGCCATCAATTCGTTGGCCTTCTTGCTGGCCGCGTAAAGCGAGATCGGATGATCAACGTTGTCTTTTTCAGAAAACGGCAGTTTGGTATTAGAGCCGTAGACTGAGCTCGACGAGGCATATACCAGATGCCCAATACCATTGTGCCGACAGCCTTCCAGGATATTGCCAAATCCCACCAGATTTGCATCGATATAAGCCGCTGGATTCTCGATCGAGTAACGCACCCCGGCCTGGGCGGCAAGGTTCACCACTGAATCAAAAGCGTTACCGGAAAAAAGAGCGGACATGACATCACGATCGGCGATATCTGCCTTGATAAAACTGAAGTGACTAGACGAAGTCAGCCGCGCCAGCCTGGCCTCCTTGAGAGAGACATCATAATAGTCATTAAGGTTATCGACTCCGGTGACTGTATCACCGCGCTCCAGCAGCCGCTTTGCCAAGGTGGAGCCGATAAATCCGGCAGCGCCGGTAATCATTACGTGCAAGGCTAAAGGCTCCAGTAGGTCAATTCTTCGTCGCCCAATGCTTGCTTGCGAAACACTGACTTGATATCGACCAGCAGGCCGGGTTTGTCGATTACCGATTGCAGCCAGGCAAAACCCATCTGGCAAAACTCTTCATGCGGTACTGCCAAAATAGTGACCGGTGCTGGCACCACTTTGTCTATGGTGGTCAACTGCACCCCATATTCGTCAGTTAGCGCACTAGCATCAGCTCTGGGGTCAACCACAGATACCTCCAGGCCAGAGTTTTCTAGCTCCCGGATCAGGGGAAACACCTGGGAGTTACGAATATCTGGGCAGTTCTCCTTGAAGGTTACACCGAAGACATTTACCCGGGCGCCCGCCACTTTTATACCCATCTCGGACATCAACTTGACTGTTTTTGTTGCAACAAAGTGCGCCATGGAGTCATTGATGCGCCGGCCAGACAGAATCACCTCGGGATGATAGCCAACCATTTCGGCTTTATGCGTCAAGTAGTAAGGATCAACTCCGATACAGTGTCCGCCAACGAGCCCCGGCTGAAAGGGAAGGAAATTCCATTTACTGCCAGCCGCGTTAAGCACATCCCGGGTATTGATAT
>JAPKAJ010000124.1 GCA_028825345.1 Arenicellales bacterium
CGAGCCAGCAGCCTCACCAGGTTTCTGCCAACATCATCCAGCAGTTCACCGCAGCTGTCGATCAGGATTGTGGCGATCTCTTCGCGGGCCACGCGTGGGTGGGAGAAAAGAGTGCTCACCTGTGGCTGGGTCGCTATCTCGGCTAACGCGTGCAACACCTCCGACCAACGTACATAGTCGCCAGAGTCCCGGGCCAGTTCAAATACGGCCTGGGCGTAGGGGCGGGCAATGCTGGATATTTCTGACACGGTAGCTGTGAATTCGTTGGATTGGTGTGCGTTACAGTTCGGCCGTCAGGTCATCCAGCATCTGTGCATGGGCGCTGGGATCAACCTCGCGGGCCAAAATCCGTGATGCACCGGCAACTGCCAGTGTGGCTAACTGCCCCCGCAGAGACTCGCGCGCCAGGTTGGCTTCTTTCTCGATCTCACTACGGGCCGCAACCAAAATACGTTCGCCTTCGGTCCGGGCATTGCCCTTGGCTTCTTCGATCATCTCAACCTCGCGGCGTTCTGCTCGGCGGATGATCTCCTGCGCCTGCTCCTTGGCTTCAGTAGTTACCTGTGCAACGTGTTCCTGGGCTCTGGCTTTTTCCCGTTGCCCTTCTTCAGCTGCAGCCAAGCCGTCAGCGATCTTGGTCTTTCTTTCGTTGAGCGCCGAGATAATCGGCGGCCAGACGAATTTCATGCAGAACCAGACGAAAATAACAAAAGCAATGCTCTGACCGATCAGCGTCAGGTTGATGTTCATAGCCTGTACCTTGTAACTGGTGGTCAGCCGCCTACAACGGCGAACATGATGTAAAGCGCGATCGCTACACCGATGATCGGGATAGCATCGACAAGGCCCATCACAATAAAGAACTGGGTGCGAAGCATCGGCAGCAATTCAGGCTGGCGGGCAATACCCTCAAGAAAGCGGGCGCCCAAAACGCCAACGCCAACGCCAACGCCTATGCCGGCAAGGCCGAGCAGCACTGCACCGGCAACGTAGAGTAGAGCAATTTCCATGAGTTTCTCCTGTAGGAAGTTGTCAGGTTAAGTCAAATATAAACCGAATAAAGAAAACTAGTGATGGCTATGGGCCATCTCCAAATACACAATAGTCAGTGTCATAAAGATGAATGCCTGCAGCAATACGATCAGTATATGGAACACTGCCCACGCCCACTGCAACACCCCCCCAGCGACTGCCAGTACCGCACCACCAGAAAACAATAGTGCAATTAGGATAAAAATCATCTCCCCGGCAAACAGATTACCGAAAAGGCGAAGTGACAGCGATATGGGTTTGGATATCAGGCTGACGAACTCAAGGAAGAAGTTCGCCGGCACGAACAGAATTTTGAGGATCGGATTTTTGGCCTGAAAAGGCTGCATGGTGAGCTCAGCGGCAAACCCGCCCAGGCCTTTCACCTTGATACTATAGAACAGTGTCAGCACGAATACGCCCAACGCCATACCGAAGGTCGCATTCGGGTCAGTGGTAGGTACCACCTTCATGTATTCGATCCCCATCAGGTGAGCGATCTGTGGTATCCAGTCAACCGGCACCAAATCCATGGTGTTCATCAGTAGCACCCAGACAAACAGCGTCAGGGCCAGCGGCGCGACCATATCGTTCTTGTGTGAAAACGATCCGCGAACGTTATCGTCCACGAATTCGACGATCCACTCGACGAAGTTGAGAAAACCTTTGGGGGTCTGTGCGCTTGCGCGTTTTGCCGCTTTTCGAAAACCCCACAGGAACACGGCTCCGAGCAATATCGACCAGAACATGGTATCGAGATGGATTGCCCAGAATCCCATCGCCTTGGCTTCAGCCGCGCCATGGGCAACGCCCCAGCTACCATCCGCATGCTGACCATAGGTCAGGTTCTGCAGATGGTGTTTAATGTATTCGGTAGTGGTTTGCGCGTCGCTTGCCATGTCTAAGTGTCGCTACTTTGTACAGTGATCGCCCCGAAGGTTGCCGCGAGCAAGGCTGTCACCAGTCCTGTCAGGAAACCTGCAATTGCCAGATCCTTTATCAATGCGAATGCCAGCGCGCATAGAGCGCCGGTAATCACCAATTTGCCAAATTCTGCTCGGTACAGGTTGAGCAGTTCCCTCTGGGCCGATGTATCGGCTGGGGACGCGTAGACCCGCCAAACGGCGTACACATTTGCCAACAACCCAGCGCTACCGCCCAGTAGTGCCGAGCGCGCCTGCCCCTCGGTCAACAACGCAAACAGCACCACTACACCGCCAACCGCCATAACCGCGACGCCAAGAATCCGCCAGAGAGTTTTGCCAACCGGCGTTTCCGCTTGGGCTTTGCACGCTACTGCCATCTGGGTGCCGGAAACCTCGGCTGGGCCCGGGGGCCAAACGTATATTGCCCCCGTGAGTTATTTGCACTGCAATAAAGGGTCGCGCAGTATAGGGGAGCGCCACCGCGAGGGTCAATCCTATATCCCAATAAACAGCCGTTATCTAGCTCAAAAAAGCCGCGTTGACGAAAATCGGGCGCAAGAACCCTATCCGGGGGCCAAACCGTGCTCAGCAGATCAATTCGGCCCAGCGCGCGCGCAAACTATCAGCATCCGTATATCCAGCACACAAAAGACCATAGCGGGAATTACCCTCATCGTCCTCACAGCGCCAGGTGACGGTAGGAAATCCGGTCACACCAAAAGTGCGCACTGTTGCTAATTCATCGACAAAGGTCTTTTGTGTCTGCAGCGCCGTGAGATCACGGGCAAATTGCCCACTATCGATTCCAATTTGATGGGCTATCGCGATCAGGGTATCGGTATCAGAAGGGTTGCGGGCCTCAAGGAAGTACCCACGCTGTATCGCCTCATACATAGTTGATCGGGCAGATCGGTCCTGCAGTCCTGCCGCTATCACGGCCCGGCAAGCCGGATAAGTAGTGCGACGCGGCTTGCACGTCTCCCAGAACTCGAAATTAAACAGGGCGCCGGTCTGACTGGCGACGGTGCGCCAAGCGTTTTGAACATACTGACGAGTCGGCTCATCCATCGGCTGATCCGTGTCTTGCGCTAAGCCGCCCATCAAATCGATGATCTGAACCGATGATGGCAATTCTTCGCGCAATGCTTGCCAGGCCGACCTGAATCCCCAACACCAGCTACACATCGGATCGACGATTAGATAGAGCGTCATCTTCATATCAAGGCCAAATTGCGCTGTATGGAGATGCTGTATGGAGATATAGACGGTTTCATCTTGCCACCGGTCAGAGTCTGGATCGTCCTGAAGTTAGCCAGGCGGTATTGCGACCGCCCCAGTCAACCATTTAATCAGGAGAAGCCTATGTCAAGTGCGTCCACTGTATCCGATACCCGAAGGCGTCGGCTACTGCAATCCTTAACAGCGGGCCGCGTAGTTCTGGCCACGCCAGCGTCGGGGCGTCGGCTGGCCGTGAAAGATGCTTTAGTAAGGCATATCAAGCCTTGTTATTTCAGTTCAGGAGTCGTCGAAAATATGATCCAGCGTGCTAGACTTTTAGCGTTTTCTATTCCCTCGTATGGTTGACCCAATGGACATTGAACGCGCACGCTTTAATATGATCGAACAGCAGATCAGGACCTGGGAGGTACTGGATTCTTGGGTGTTGTCAACGCTGCAGGACTTTCACCGCGAAGATTTTGTCCCTGCCGGATACACGGATCTGGCGTTTGCAGATATTCAGATACCTATCGGCCACGGCCAAACCATGATGGAGCCCAGGCTTGAAGCAAGGCTGCTGCAGACCCTGGCTCTCACTGGAGGCGAATCCGTTCTTGAAATCGGAACCGGCACGGGTTGCATGACCGCATTATTGGCCCGTTGTGCCAAAACAGTGACTAGCGTCGATATCCATGGTGATTTCCTGAAAGGCGCAGCACAACGTCTGAGACAAACAGGTATTAACACGGTCACTCTGGAGGAAGGAGACGCGGCGGATGACTGGAAGCCGGGGTCCACATGGGACGCTATTTTGCTGACGGGTTCCGTTCCTGAAATTCCACCTGCGTTTGAAAGGGCCGTGGCAAAAAATGGCCGCTTGGTTGCAGTGGTTGGACAGAATCCAATTATGGAAGCGATAATCATCTTTCGAGACGCCAATGGTGCCCTGTCACGCCGATCTCTTTTCGATACCCATGTGGCGCCGTTGATCAACACACCCTCAAAGCGCGCTTTTGAGTTCTGATAGGCGCCGGTATCCGATTCATGAAACTACTCCAACAGCTGCTTCTACCGGGCCTACTGGTATCTGCCAGTATCCTCAGCATTGCTTCGGCTAACGCTCAAGAAAACACGGTCTACACTGTCCAATCGGGCGATACGCCGTGCGAGATCGCGGAGTTTTTTCGAGTGCCCTGCGCTCAGCTGATTGATGAAAACAATCTTGGCGCCGACCCGATCATTTATACCGGACAGATACTCAAAGTGCCCCTGCTCGGCACTGCCGGCACAAACACTGGCAACACTATTGCGCAAACCCAAACCCAGGCTCAAATACAGGACACCAGCCCGGTAGAAGTTACAGCAGTCGTTGTGGCATCAACCGATGATGCCGCAACGATAAATTTCGCTGACCTGGTCACCGTATACCAGCTGGCCAAGGCCAGCGACCCAGTTTTTGCAGCTGAAGGCTACCGTCGCGATGCGGCGGCTGAAATTCTCCCCCAGTCCCGAGCCGCCTTAAGGCCGCAGCTGACAGCGGGTGGCGCCCTTACCAGCGCATCAACTGACAGTCTTGATACGACGTCCGCATCTATCGCGCTTTCACAGACACTATATAACCGCGCCAGTTCGGTGGCAGTGAAGCAGGCAGATCAGCAAACCGCACAGGCAGCACTTGTATTTGCCGTTGCCACCGAATCTCTGATCACCCGCACCGTCAATGCATACTTCTCGGTGCTTGCCATGCAGGATAATGTTGAGTTATCCCAAAGCAACCAGCGCGCGATTGGTCGCCAACTCGAACTGGCGGAACAGCGTCTTGAAGTCGGCCTGGGCACTCGGACCGACTTGTTTGATGCACGCGCTCGGTATGAAAATGCCGTGGCCGACACCATTGAGGCAGAAAAACTGTTGGATGACGCCCGCCAGACCCTAATTGCGCTAGTCGGTGAGGATATGGGTGAATTACAGCCATTAGCTAAATCGGCCCAACTGATACCGCCCCAACCGGATGATGCGGAGCAATGGGTGGCACGCGCACTCAGTGACAACCGAACCCTCAAGGCAAAATCTCTGGGGATATCACTTTCATCGCTCGAGATCGACCGGCAGCAAGCGCAACGCTTGCCCGACGTGGGCCTGCAATTATCAGGAAATTACAGTGATACCGTCTTAGGCGACGACACCTCGGCGCGAATAACGCTTTCGGTCAACATCCCCTTTTATCAGGGGGGGCTGGTCAACGCCCGAGTGCGCGAGGCCGCCGAAAACCGCAACGCCGCCCGCTCTGATTACGAGGCAGCGTCCCGAGACATCCGTCGGGATACCCGCCAGACTTTTCTTGGCATCAAGAGTCGGCTGCGCCGGGTGGCTGCGCTGGCCGAGGCGGTTCGGGCAGGGGAAAACGCGT
The DNA here is from genome assembly GCA_028825345.1 of Arenicellales bacterium. Taxonomy (GTDB): domain Bacteria; phylum Pseudomonadota; class Gammaproteobacteria; order Arenicellales; family UBA868; genus UBA868. Next base: position 5,584 of record JAPKAJ010000124.1, read on the forward strand.
TGCTGGGTAAAGAAGAAAGTTTCGCCGCTGGCCTGACCACCAATATTGCTGTTCTGGATGCTCAACGCGACCTTTTTCGGGCAGAACGCAATTACACCAAAGAGCGTTACGAATACATCATGCAAATGCTGCAACTGGAGCGCTTGTCAGGCGATCTTGACGAGAACGATGTGGCCCGGGCCAACGCCTGGCTCACTGGCAACAGCTAGTGCCCTTTGTCCTTGCCGCTAGCGTAGCGCAAACACCACTCGGCCGCTGCCAAAGGGTGTCTCGAAACTAGCTTCGAAGCGGCCATTCGTATCCGGCTCCACAGCGAGTCCAATCGACCCTAACGCGAGCAAGTCTCCAGCCTTAAGAAATCGACCCCTTTTTTGCAGTAGTTGCTTGAGTTCAAGCACAGCCTGTAATGGGTCTGTACCGGTAACCAGTCCGCTGCCGTGGCTGACGGTTTTCCCATCCTTTTGGAAAAGATGCGCAGCGAAAACCCCCGCCCAGTCGTCTACCGTTATCGACGATGGAACCACAAGCGGCCGCCCGAGCACCAAGTACCGCACCCCACCATTGATGGCGATCAAGGCCGCGGAATCCAAACGTTGCGTAGCCACAAGCAGCTGGTCGCGAACTTCAACGGCAGGCAGCACTTCAGAGATTTGAGCTGCCACGGCCGCTAAGGTATCTGCCTTGTTGATCCGCTCTGAGCCTACCCGTACCAGCAGTTCGAGCTCAACCGACGGGTTGCTGTCGCGCGCGCGGTGAAGCGTCGCGCCACTAGTGGTAAACATATTTTCCAGCAATACTGTGCTGAGCAGCGCACCGTCGGTGCCGCTGTCCCGCTGATATCCTGCTACCGAACCGTAGTCTGGGGCTAGATTCATCATCAGAAAATCCTGTACCTCAATCGCCTTAGAAACCGCCAGATCCGGTAAGGGCCCTGCCAGCCGCTGACGATC
>JAPKAJ010000463.1 GCA_028825345.1 Arenicellales bacterium
AGATGACCTTCCGCGAAGAGCCGGATGCACAGTCGACCGGTCCCGGCGAAGCGCTGGTTCAGATCGAAGCCGTCGGCATCTGTGGCTCTGACATGCATGCCTACCTTGGCCATGACCCACGGCGGGTTCCGCCACTGATTCTGGGACATGAAGCCGCAGGGGTTGTGCTTGAAGGAGAGGATGCCGGACGTCGCGTAGTGCTCAACCCTTTGATCACCTGTGGTCACTGTGATTACTGCCTGGACGGGCGCCAGAACCTGTGTCCCGAGCGTGATCTCATCGGCATGTACCGCCCAGGGGCATTCGCTGAACGCATCGCCATTCCCAGAACTAACCTCATCGATATCCCGTTGGGCATGGACGCTGCTGCGGCCGCACTGACCGAGCCCGCGGCGACTGCTGTACATGCGGTCAATCTGGCAGGCAGGGCCCTGGCACGACCGATCAGCGAGGCAAAGGCACTGGTCATCGGCGGCGGCTCGGTTGGCCTTTTTGCCGCGTTAGCGTTTCGCGACCAGGGGGCAACCGAGATTATGCTGGCAGACACCAACCCACTGCGCCGGGACGTCGCGATACGCGTTGGTACAGCCGCTGTGATCAACCCGGTGGATCAACCTGCGCCCAAGTCGTATTTCAACCTGGTTATCGATGCAGTCGGGGGGCGCGCTTCGCGCCAGGCTGCAATAGCCGCTGTAGCGCCTGGCGGCGTGATCATGCACATTGGATTGCTGGACAGCGATGAGGGCCTGGATATCCGTCGCATCACGCTGCAGGAAATTACACTGATCGGAACCTATACCTACACCCCGGTTGATCTTCGCGCGGCTTTGGCCAAACTGCATTCGGGTGCATTTGGCTCGTTGGACTGGATCGACCAGCGGCCACTGGGCGATGGCCAAGCCGCCTTTCAGGAACTGCACGCCGGCAAGTGTGCGGCGCCTAAGGTGATCCTACGCCCCTGAGGGTCTGGCAGGCTATTTAAGAATAACCTCGGGCGGGAGCTGCTAGTCGGTCTCGAAGCCGTAGAAGGCCTCGTTAAGGTAAGCAATGATGTCGTCGACTTCGTGCTCGTTCAGTCCGGCACTGGTCTGCTGATTACAAAACGCGACCTGGCCCATCAACCCCTCAATGCTTTGTACCCGGCGGGTATCACGGGTATACACGCTATTGCCGTCACCGCCAAACATGCTGACATGACAAGCAGTACAAAAGTTGTCGTGCAACGGTTTTCCGTCCTCGGCCTCCCCTGGCAGCAGCGCTGCCGCGGGTATCGAAACAGCCAGCAAGGTGGCGGCCGCCAGCATTGTACGAAACACCTTCATATCAACTTTCTCCAGGTAACGCCTGGCTCATTGTACCCGGCCACGATCGCTGACACTTTAAACCAGAATGCAATCATCCCGTGATCAATCCAGTGTGACCGCAAGAGGGATATCCAGATCGTGCTCAATCAGGTTTTCACCCACGCCGCCTCGGTCAATCACCAGAAAATCCTGCTGCCCGGACAATACCAG
>JAPKAJ010000125.1 GCA_028825345.1 Arenicellales bacterium
CGCCCGCTGTGTGGAAGGTCAGCATCCGCAACATAGTCATTTCAAAGCCCGATACCGGATCTGGCGCAAGCAGCATGTCTCGTTTACCTAACATGCCAATCTGATAGTACAGCTGTACATCTTCCTTAGTCATCGCACTGGCAAGATGCACCACCAAATCTGAATCCGCCTGCTTGGCTGACGCTGCCTCGGGCAAAATCTGGTAAAGCGAGACGTCGTGCAGCACCAATAACAGGTCATCAAGGGCTGCAATGTAATCAATCGCGCGGGACGCCATTTGCGCCACAGTATCAATCAGTGTCGACCCATCAGCCGCCGCCAGCGCGCGTAATATGGTATCAACCTGTTGTTGCTCGATCATACCGAGCATCTCGCGTACTTCGGCGCCGGTAACCCGGCCGTTGCCAAAGACAATCCCCTGATCCAATAAACTTAAGGCATCGCGCATGCTGCCAGATGCCGCCCTGGCCAAGGTTGCCAGTCCCACTTCATCGACCTCCAGGTCCTCTGCGTTGGCTATCTTGTGCAGTTGGCCGGTAATTTCTTCGGGCTTCAGCACGCGCAGATTGAACTGCAAACAGCGTGAGAGAATCGTTGGCGGCAGTTTCTGCGGGTCGGTGGTGGCCAACAGAAACTTTACATGTGACGGAGGTTCTTCAAGCGTCTTAAGTAAGGCGTTGAAGCTGTGTCCGGACAACATATGCACCTCGTCAATCAGATAGACCTTATAGCGGCCCAGGGTCGGGGCGTACTGCACGTTGTCCAGGATTTCTCGGGTATCGTCGATTCGAGTCCTCGAGGCGGCATCGATTTCAAGCAAATCTATATAGCGACCTTCGTCAACGCCGGTGCAGGCCGGGCACGACCCACAGGGCTCAGCGCAGGGCGCCTGCTCACAATTGAGCGCTTTGGCCAGCAGTCGTGCCAGCGTGGTTTTTCCGACACCTCGGGTGCCAGTAAAGAGAAAGGCATGATGAACCCGGTTCTGCTCCAATGCCGTGGTCAGGGCTCCCACCACGTGAGCCTGGCCAACAACGTCGGTGAACCGCCGAGGTCGCCACTTTCGGGCAAGCGCCTGGTAACTCATGAGAACTTGATTGAAAAGTAGAAACGCATCCGTGCCCCTGACGCTTGATGGTTGCCTCGCATCTGCTTGGAGACGGCGCCAGCCAGCCTGACCCCAGCACCCGATTCGGATGCTACGGCTGCTTCCTTCCGGACCTGACCGGGTTCACAACCTTCCGCCACCGGGGAGGCCGACCGCCGCCGCCATATCGATTTACACCAGGCGTTGATCCCGGCATGCCCACAATTTTAACACCGGGCCAAGCCATTACAGGCAATTGTCTGTAAGGTTCTCAGAGTTTTCGCATCAGGCAGAATTTTCCGTCGGGCTCTGCGGCTTCAAAATAGGGCTTGTCGACAAGTTTTTCGACAATAATGATCCCGCCAGCTTCGAGTGCCGCGATGTGCTGGGCGAAACCGGCATCAGTCCACAGATGGGTATGAATCGTGCAGGCGAACACAGCTCCACTGCGAAGCACTCGGAAAATCTCATTCAGTGCCCCAAAGCCGACATGGCCGTGGGTGAAGGTGCCGCAGGATATCCCCGCATCATAGATGGCATCAGCAATACCCAATGTTCCCTCGAGATCCGACTCAAGTAACTCATGGTAAATATCTTTTTCAGCCGCGGCCGCCAGCATCTGAGGGGAAAAATCGAGCCCATCAATGGAACTGAATCCAAGAGTCGCCAGGCGTTCCCCGACCAGCCCTGTACCACATCCCACATCCAGAATTCGAGCAGCGCGATCCTCAAGCACCTCATCGAGCATTGCAGCAATCTGAGCAGGTGCGATATATCCCAGCCCATTCTCCAGGTGAGAATCGTAGGTCCCGGCCCAATCGCGATACAACGCCCGGGCCTGGTCGGGGCTCTTGAGGCCATACGCCCGTGCCAGTAGCGTCTCAGACGATTGCGAGGCGATATCGCTTTCTTTCGAATCCTCAGGCACGGTTTTCCCCAAAAGCGCTAGACCCCATCCTAAACCCACGCAATGAGCGGCAACAAAGCCGCGCTAAACCCACTGATCGTAGAGAAAATCGGAACGCCCATGAAGGCTAACAGGATCAGAGCCAACAAAGCAAAATTGCCATAGCGCCCATTGTAATAACGATAAGCCTGGGACAAAGCGCGAGGGAGCAGATAAGGAAGAATGTAGTGTCCATCGAGCGCGCCGACGGGCAATAAGTTAAACATCATTAACAACAGATTAATTTGCGCAAGATAGATGAAAAACAGGCGAGGACCCGGACTGGAAAGATCCACCCACCCCCAATCCAACAATATGAGATAAGCATTGATACTGATAATAGCCAACAGTAAATTCATGGCAGGCCCGGCAGCAGCCACCAGCAAGTCGGCGTAGCGCGAGGTAAATCGGCGAGGGTCGGTCGGCACAGGTTTGGCATATCCAAAGCCGATAAAAACCACCATCAACAGGCCCATAGGGTCAATGTGGGCCAGCGGGTTAATGGTCAAACGCCCGGCACGACGAGCAGTGTCATCGCCGAATCGAAGTGCAACAAAAGCGTGGCCGAACTCATGAAACGACAAGGACACAACCAGCGCCACAAGAATTACTATGAACAGAACCCACTGCCCCTGGGAAAGTAAAGAAATCAACTGATCACCATTGGCAATTCAAAAACCATCGTGATGCGTTGTTGCTCATCTGGATCAGGTTGCACAGCGACCTGCAGGTTAATCATGAATGACAGAAGGATACATGAAAAATGAGTTTAAGACGGCTCACTCGGGCGATACGTCTGATCCAACGGTCCATTCCATAGCCCGCCTTGGTGATCAAACTTCGTTTGACCCACTTCGGAAGCTTCAACCTGATACGGGCGTTTTGAAAAACGGGGTTTGCTACGAGGCTTTGTCCGTGTATGGTTGCCCTTTCCCCTTTTTGCCTAGATCGATATGACTCAGCCCTGCATTATTACCGTTGCCATTACTGGTGCAGTCCCCAGAAAAAAGGACAATCCTGCTGTGCCGATCAATACCGCCGAGCAGGTGGAATCGACTCACGCTGCCTTTGAAGCCGGCGCGAGTCTGGTGCATATCCATGTCCGTGACGAGCAAGAGAACCCCTCCTCGGATCCACAACGTTTTGCCCTCGTGCAAGAGGGGATCAAAAAGCACTGCCCTGGAATCATCATTCAGTTTTCCACTGGTGGACGTGGCCGCGAGGCTGACCAGCGCGGTTCCATGCTGCACCTTGCGCCCGACATGGCCTCTCTGGCAACCGGTTCGGTGAATTTTCCTGGGATGATTTATGAGAACCACCCGGAACTCATTGATCAACTGGCTGGCAATATGCTGAAGCACCACATCAAACCGGAGGTCGAAGTCTTCGATCTGTCGATGCTTTACTCGGCCGCCGCGCTGGTGGAACGGGGCCTGATCAAAGCCCCGGTTCACGTGCAGTTTGTGATGGGAGTACCAAACGCCCTGCCGCCACGACGAGAGATTCTTGACTTCGAACTTGCCCAACTATCGACTGTCATGCCGGATGCAACCTGGACTGCGGCGGGGGTTGGCCGCGGGCAACTCGAGGTCAACCACTGGGCGTTGGAGATGGGCGGCCACTGCAGAACAGGGCTTGAAGATAATCTGCGTTTTGATAAGTCGCGCCTCGCCCAAAGCAACGCCGAACTTGTCGGGCGCGTGGCGACCCTGTGTTCCGATTACGATCGTCATCCAGCAAGCCCGGCAGAAGCCCGCCAGATTCTCGGACTGCAATCCTGATCTCAAACTAATCGGAGGTCCGCAATCAACGGCAGGTGATCCGAAGCCTGTCGTGCGAGACTCAGTCGCGAGGGCAACAAGCTATCAATTTCAAGGGCGCCGCGCACATAAAGGCTGTCCAGTGGCCGTACCGGCGCGTAAGCTGGAAAGGTACGCGGCATTCGCCCGGTGCCAAAAAAGCCTGCCGGATGCATCACCTGGCGCCCTAAAGTACCCCAAATGTCATTGAGATCACCAGCAACGAGGGTGGGTGTGTCGTCAGCGATTCGCGCAAAGGTCGAATGACCTAGCATTTTCTTTAACTGCATCCTTCGCTCGATTCCCGACAGGCCCAGGTGCAGATTAAACAGATGCAGGGTGCGACTTCGAGCCTCGCCCGGGGCGTTATCATCCAATGATACCCGTGCCCGAGCATGAAGGGCGCCACGGCGCTTTTTTGGGCCAATGGTCAGATCAATATTGTCGCTGTCAAGCAGTGGCCAACGACTAAGGATCGCATTACCGTAACCGTGGCCGGTTCGAGCCTTCACGTTCGCCACCCAAAGCCGATGATTCAATCCAATCGCCTCGCCCAGCACATCAACCTGACGAACATTTGCAGACGACCTGCTATATCGGACCACTTCTTGCAAAAGGACGATATCCGGGCGGTAATGATTTATCACTTCGACAATACGCGGCAGATCGTAGCGCCGATCGATTCCGCCAATACACTTATGAATGTTGTAAATCACCAGTCGAATTTTCACGGTACAATCAACTCCTGTAAATGGCCCGTACAGGTCTCCAGCGTGACCCTAAGGCGCCCACCAGTCTACCTCCCGCACCTTTGATCAACAAACCGTCAGCCCCATGATCCGCCTTGTGCTGCTCCGTCTCGTTCACAAGCTTGCCGCATTAATAACTGCGGCCCTGCTAGCACTTTTTTGCACCTCGACAGTTGCCAGCAGTATCGTCATGGCCCCGTTCCAATCCCACTACTCTGTCGACTACTCTGGCTTTAGGGCATCACGGGTAGTATCCCTGGAACGCACCGGGTCTGACTATATTCTGCGTTCAACGACCAAGCTTAAAGGTTTTGCCCGGTTGTCGGGGTTTGGGCCGGTTTACGAGGTTTCCCGGTTCGAAATGCACGATGGCGTTATCCGCCCCCTGCTCTATACCGTTGGCGACGGCCAGAACAAACACAAGCGTGACATCCGTATTGAATTCGATTGGAAGACCGGGCTCAGCCGAGGGTTCGCCAAAAATAAAGAACAGACTTTTCCGCTTGAGTCAGGCATGCAGGACCCGCTTACCTTTGAACTGATGGCTCGCCTCGAATTCTCGCGGGGTCAACGGGCACCGCACTATCTTGTGCACGAGGGCCATCGAATTCGTGACTACGTATTTGTTGAGCAAGAACCTGAGACACTTGAGATTGCCGGGCAATCTGTTGCGACCATGAGATTCTTTATTGACCGGAGCAGTTCGCGCGAGCTGTATTACTGGTTTGCATCGAAACCACATTTCACATCGATCCAATTGCGCCAGGAACACAACGGTAAGGTAAAGGCGACCGTGATACTCAAGCACAGCACAATGCTTGATTGACTGGGAAAAGACTAAGTGATACCCAGCGGCGGCACAAGGTCAATAAACGCCTGGATTGGTGCCCGTGTCCGCCGTGCCCGCTGGCAGCAGACATATTCGGTATTCTTGAGGTCGGCGTCACGAACCGAAATATAATGAAGCCGATTGTCATTGCCACGCTCAGACCAGGGAACTACTCCGATGCCCAAACCGGCAGCCACGGCCTCGCGTATCCCTTCCCGACTGCCGATCTCCATCACATTTTCAAGCACGAGGCCAGAATCGCTGACCGCCTTTTCGAAAATCGCACGAGTAGTGGACCCCTTCTCCCGCAATACCAGCGCCTGCCCGACGATCTCCCGCAGACTCACACTGCGCCGCGCGCCGAATGGATGAGCCAGCGGTGCCAGAATAACCAGATGATCACTTGCCAGTGGCACTGCGACCAGCCGATCGCCGGGCGTAATATTCGGTAAGACCGCAATATCATATTCGCCACGCCGCAGGCCTGTGAGCACGTTTTGGGAATTGCCAAAGGCCAGGGAAAGCGTAACACCCGGGTAGCGCCGGGCGAAACCCGCGAGCAACGGCAGTACATGATAGGGCGCATCGGCCCCTACCTTGAGCTCGCCAGTAACCAAGCCATAGGCTGATACCAGCAAGTTGTCTATCTGTGCGTAAGTCTCAAACAGGCTCGTCGTATGCTGAAATAGCGCGCGGCCGATCTCGGTCAGATCAGTGCCCCGGCTATGGCGCTTGAGCAACTGCACACCAAAACGCTGCTCGAGTTCACTGACCTGTCCCGAGAGGGTGGGCTGGCTGATGTGCAGAGCCTGCCCTGCACGGCTGAAACTGCCCTGGGTTGCGACCGCGTGAAAAGCCCGCAAAGCGTTGTGATTTACCGTCACAGTAAGCCGTCTTTATTCATCAAACCGACGTAAAGTCGATATTTTGGTGATTTATTAGGTTCATGGTTTGATTGACGATATCGGTTTTTTCGATATTTTATATATATAACATCGAATAGACAGATAATGTACTCGAGTTGATAATCCGCGACTTCAATTTGAGGCGACA
>JAPKAJ010000126.1 GCA_028825345.1 Arenicellales bacterium
TCACCAACCACGTCACGAGCATTCAGTTCCTTGGCAGTTTTGTTGAGCAGTGACATTGCCTCGGGGTACTCACCCCGGTTTACAGTAAAGGTAACGTCCGTAGTGCCATCCTGGGCGACATTCTGGATGATCATATCGATATTCAGGTGCGCCTTTGAGATCGGGCCAAAAATACGTGACGCAGCACCTGGCTGGTCCGGCACACCCCGTATTGTTACCTTAGCCTCATCTCGGTTGTAGGCGATTCCTGAGATTAACGGCTGTTCCATATCGCTTACCTCGTGTGTGATCAGAGTGCCTGGGCCATCCTCAAATGAGGATAGCACCCGTAACGGCACATGATATTTTCCCGCGAATTCCACGGAGCGTGTCTGTAATACCTTAGCTCCCTGGCTCGCCAGCTCCAGCATCTCTTCAACAGTGATTTGGTCCAGACGCCTTGCCTCCGGTACGATGCGCGGATCAGCGGTGTAGACACCGTCCACATCGGTAAAGATGCGGCATTCGTCGGCTTCGAGCGCAGCGGCCATCGCCACCGCCGTGGTATCGGATCCACCGCGCCCCAAGGTAGTAATATTGCCGTCATCGTCGACACCCTGGAACCCAGCCACGACCACCACCCGATTCAGTTCGAGGTCGGTACGAACCCTGGCCGTGTCGATATCGCGAATGCGCGCCTTACCATGAATACTGTCTGTCAGGATACGAACCTGCCCACCGGTATACGAGCGTGCCTCAATGCCCCGTTTATGCAATGCCATTGACAATAGCGCGATGGTGACCTGCTCACCGGTGGAGAGCAGCACATCCATCTCGCGAGAGAGCGCATCAGGATCGATCTGTGATGCCAGATCCAACAGACGGTTAGTTTCACCCGCCATGGCCGAGACGACCACCACCAGGCTCTCGCCTCGTTGTCTGGCTGTCGCCACCCGGTCAGCCACAGCGTTAATTCGCTCGACCGAGCCGACTGAAGTGCCTCCGTATTTTTCTACCGCCAGAAACATATCATTACGTTAACTATCGATTGGGGCGCGCATTAAACCCCTTTTGGGCGGCGCGGTAAAGGCTTTGGGGGAGAAAGGGATTGCGCTCAGCGCGAGGTAATCCACGACGACACCGCCGCAAGAGCCTCATCTAGGCCCGAGATATCGGTGCCGCCACCCTGTGCGGAGTCAGGGCGGCCTCCGCCCTTGCCGCCCACCCGCGCGGCCAGTTCAGCGACCAGATCGCCGGCGTGACAGCGGTCTGTTAGGTCTTTGCTGACCCCCACCATAAGTAAGGCCTTGTCATCATGAGATCCGCCGATAACCACAACGGCTGAACCAAGCCGATCACGCAGCCGATCCATCATGGTGCGCAACCCCTTGATATCGACACCATCGTAACGTTTTACCAATACATTGATGCCATTAACCTGCTGTACTTCGCTGGCCGTGTCATCTCCAGCGCCGCCGGTGGCAAGTTGCCCCTGCAACTGCTCGACCTTTCGTTCGAGCTCACGCACCCGCGAGGAAATCCCAACGGCTCGCTCTTCAAGATCCGCCCGGCCAGTCTTGAGCAAGGCCGCCAATCGCGACAACGCTGCGGTCTCGCCCGTGTTGTACTGTCGTGCCACTTCTCCGGTTAGCGCCTCCAGGCGACGCACCCCGGCCGCAATGCCACTCTCAGACACTAATCGGAAGGTGCCAATATCTCCGGTGCGCTGAACATGGGTGCCGCCACACAACTCCAGCGAGAAATCTCCCATAGCCACCACCCGAACCTGCTCCTCGTAACGCTCTCCAAAAAGTGCAGCAGCACCCTCTTCTCGCGCATCATCCAAAGCCATCAGCCGGGTGTTAACGTCGTTATTGGCGCGAACCTGCGCATTCACGATACGCTCGACCTCATCCAGTTGAGTTGCAGACATAGGCTCGCCATGAGAAAAATCAAATCGCAAACGCTCCGGTTCAACCAGTGAACCCTTTTGCTCAACATGCTTTCCAAGCACCTGGCGCAAAGCGGCATGCAGCAAGTGGGTGGCTGAATGATTAGCAGCTGTTGTTACCCGACCCTGTTGAGCCACCGCAGCACTGACTTTCATGCCGGGTTTAAGAGCGCCCCTGACTACCCGTCCGGCGTGTGCAATGACCTTGTGGGCGAGATAACGTGCGCCAGTGACTTCAAAACTTCCGCCCGGCCACGTCAACACGCCACCATCGCCAACCTGACCACCGCTTTCGGCATAAAAAGGTGTACTCTCGAGCACTACTAAGCCTTCGGAACCCTCGGGCAGGTTATCGGTTTCTGTATCGTCTTTTACAACAGACAATACGGTTGCCTCTCCATTTAATTCATCGTAGCCGGTAAAAATTGTGCGCTCTTCAACACTGACGCTGACTGCACCGTCCATGTGAAAATGACTGGCAGCCCGCGCGCGCTCGCGCTGAGCGGCCATAGCCTGTTCAAACCCGTCCATATCGACCGTAAGCCCGCGCTCGCGAGCATAATCGGCAGTCAGATCTGCGGGAAAACCGAAAGTATCGTACAGCCGAAAAGTTAGCTCCCCAGGTATTGTGGTGCCGGGCAGATCCGCAAGTTCGTGCTCGAGAATGCGCATACCCTGGCCCAGAGTCTGAGCAAAGCGCTCTCCCTCTTGCGCCAAAGCCTCCTCAACACGACTCTGTGCATCTGCCAGTTCGGGGCAGGCGTCACCCATTTGCTCTACCAACGGTGCCACTAATTTGTGCATAAAAGGCGCCGATGCCCCAGTCTGATAACCATGGCGAATAGCGCGGCGAATAATTCTGCGCAATACGTAGCCGCGGCCTTCGTTTGATGGAATCACGCCATCAGTTATCAAAAACGCACTGGAGCGGATGTGATCAGCGATCACCCGCAATGAGCTGTTATCTATGTCAGTACAGCCAGTTACCTCGGCAGATGCTTTGATCAAAGCGACAAAAAGATCTGTCTCATAGTTGCTGTGGACCCCTTGCAGAACCGCGGCCAAGCGCTCCAGCCCCATGCCGGTATCTACTGAAGGCCGCGGCAAGGGGGTATCGATGCCGCTCGCATCCCGGTTAAATTGCATGAATACCAGGTTCCAGATCTCTACGTAGCGATCGCCGTCGGCCTCGGGGGTTCCCGGGGGTCCGCCTGCGACTTCAGGCCCATGATCATAGAAAATCTCACTACAAGGCCCACACGGACCGGTGTCACCCATCGACCAGAAATTATCGCTGGCACCAATGCGGGCAAAGCGCTCACGAGGAATACCGATCTCTCCCAGCCATATATCCGCAGCCTCATCGTCCTCGTCGAAAACGGTCACCCAAAGTTTTTCTGGTGACAAGCCGAAGCCGTCGGTGAGCAGTGCCCAGGCGTGTTGAATTGCTTCGGGCTTAAAATAATCGCCAAAACTGAAATTTCCAAGCATCTCAAAGAAGGTGTGATGCCGGGCGGTGTAGCCCACGTTATCCAGATCATTGTGTTTGCCACCGGCGCGCACGCAGCGTTGCGCGGTCACGGCTCTTTGGTAGGGGCGCTTGTCCTGGCCGAGAAACACATCCTTGAACTGGACCATTCCCGCATTGGTGAAAAGCAGCGTGGGATCGTTATGCGGTACCAGTGGGCTGCTGGCAACCACCTCGTGGCCGTTAGCGGCGAAGTAATCGAGAAATTGCTGTCTGATATCGCGAGTTTTCATGACAATGATCTGATCAATAATGCGCAACTGCCGGCCTGTATACACACCAGCGCGATGTCAATTCTAACCGCGACCCTGCCAATCGCCGAGTACCCGGCGTATCGCGCTCTTGCCGAACCCCCGTCGCTGCATATAAGCGGCGCGACGTGCCCAGTCTTTGAAAGAGTCAACAGGCTGATTGGAGAAGCGACTCTGGTAGCGGCCCTTGGCCACATCGTCCCATGATACGTCTGCCTGGGCAAAGGCCGATTCAATCAAATCGGCTGTTACCCCGCGCTCTTTGAGTTCGCGGCGAATGTACAAGGGTCCGTAGCCACCATGCGACCGATGCGACACCAACGCCTGGGCGTAGCGGGCATCAGACAGGTAATCCTGTTCGATCAGTTCAACAAGAACCGGATCAATACTTGAAATCTCGAAACCGCGCTGGACGAGCTTAAGCCGGAGTTCTTCGCAGCTGTGCTCCCGCCTTGCCAGCAAGCGCATAGCGACTTCACGAACCTGCACCAGCAGGTCCGCATCAGACGAGGCCATCAGGACTCGGCGCTTTGCACCTTCGCCGGCGCGCTCTCGGGCGCACTGACATCGCTGGAGCCAAGGGAATCCAGGCCCATTTTCTGGCGCACGACATTTTCGATATTCGACGCGATATCAGGGTTGGAGCGCAAAAAATCGCGGACATTATCCCGACCTTGACCGATACGCTCACCGTTGTAGGAATACCAGGCGCCGGACTTGTCAACGATCTGATGCTCCACACCCATATCGATGAGTTCGCCCTCCTTGGAAATCCCCTCGTTATAAAGAATATCGAACTCAGCCTTTCGAAATGGCGGTGCGACCTTGTTTTTGACCACTTTAACGCGGGTCTGATTACCCAAGACCTCTTCTCCCTTTTTTACCGCACCGATCCTGCGGATATCCAATCGTACCGAGGAGTAGAACTTCAAGGCATTACCGCCCGTGGTGGTCTCGGGATTGCCAAACATAACGCCGATCTTCATGCGAATCTGGTTGATGAAGACCACCATAGTATTGGAGCGCTTGATATTTGCGGTCAACTTACGCAAGGCCTGGGACATGAGTCGGGCCTGAAGACCCACATGGTGGTCACCCATCTCCCCTTCGATCTCCGCTTTAGGGGTGAGTGCGGCGACCGAATCGATCACGACCACATCGATGGCTGCCGATCGCACCAGCATGTCGGCGATCTCTAGCGCCTGTTCGCCGGTGTCGGGTTGGGATACCAGCAGATCCTCGACGTTGACGCCCAGCCGTTGAGCATAAGAAGGATCAAGCGCATGTTCAGCATCAATAAATGCACAGGTGCCACCGACTTTTTGTGCCTGAGCAATCACAGATAGCGTCAATGTGGTTTTACCCGACGATTCCGGCCCATAAATCTCGACCACCCGTCCGCGAGGCAAGCCGCCGATACCAAGTGCGATATCCAAGCCCAGCGAACCGGTTGAAATGCTTTCGATGCCCTTGCCCACTTCGGCATCGCCGAGCCGCATGACAGATCCTTTGCCGAACTGCCGCTCAATCTGCCCGAGGGCAGCATCTAAGGCTTTTTGCTTGTTGTTATCCATGTAAAGCTCCATTGCACATTTGACTATTTATCCAGCACACTGCTGTGACCTTTTGATGCCAGCACGGGGTCCGGCAATTATCGGCCTTGCTACCCCGGCTCAGTTGATCCCAGGATAGGCAAAAATCGGTAATTTCAGGCTAGCAGGCATTATTTCATAAACCGCGTGACGAACACAGCGAACTGCATCACAACTGACTCTCAGACTGGGTGGGCCGCGTGGCTGATGAGCTCGGCCAGTGCCGCTGCTACCGACTGGCGGCGGATAGCATCCCGATCACCATGAAATTGAAAGCGCTCCGAGCATACATCGTGCCCGGGCACTTGCCAGGCTATAAAAACTGTGCCCACAGGCTTTTGCACGCTGCCACCGTCTGGCCCAGCGACCCCAGTAATCGCAAGGCCCGCACTCGCATTACTTCGGGCGATAACCCCACCCACCATAGCCTCCGCCACCTGAGCGCTGACTGCACCGTGAGTATCGATGAGCTCCATTGGTACCCCAGCCAAGGCATTCTTGGACTTATTACTGTAAGTCACCAGAGCGCATTCAAACCAAAGCGAGCTACCCGGTACCGAAGTGATCGTCTTGGCTACCCACCCGCCGGTACACGACTCGGCGGTCGCAAGCCGCCAGCCACGCTCAAGTATGATCTGCCCAACTTGCCTGGCAAGCTCAACAAGATCATCAGTTTTAGTCACGTTCGCAGATCTCCACGTTGCTTGAGCCTAACTTTCATCATTAAATGCCCAGAGATTTATTCGAGCGCCGGGGCAAATAACTATTCTCGCAAACTAGTGGCTCACAGCGTGAGTTCGAGTGGCGTGTATTTGCCAGAAAATCTTCTGGATTTAGTAGTATTACGGGCCCGGCCCAATGCAGACCAGCAATCAGAGAATAACAGCATGGCGCAGTTCAGACTTTTTAATTGCATCACGATATTCTTGGGACTGGTTTTCCTATGTTACGCCTCAGTTAGCGCCAGCGACCTTGAGCGTGAGCAACGCCTCATCGACGAAGTTGAGGCGAATCTTTTCTCGGGCGAACTGATCATGCTGAATGCACAAGGGACAGACTTTGCAGCTGTGGA
>JAPKAJ010000127.1 GCA_028825345.1 Arenicellales bacterium
TTAGCGGCTGAGCTTGTTGCCAAAGACTGCGTGGTTCTGAATCCACGGGGTGAAACATATACAACAGAAAATATTCGTCAAACACTCAATATGCGAGATTTTATGGATAGTCTACGAAGCACAGGGGTGCAAACAGGTGGGCCGGACTCTTTCAGCAAAAGTGATCGAATGACTTTCGCCAATAGCTTAGACCGCGTACTCGCCCAAGGCAGCTAACCCCCCTAAGAAAACACTTGATTGAATACACAGCAATAACGGCAAGGAGTTCACATGACAACTAAGGTGTTTCGACTTTTACCGAACGGCGGGCCCACTAGCGGAATGCAGCCATCCGATTTCACGGACCAGGATGCTTTCACCACCGCTGATAAGCGGGAGGTAAACCACACTTTTTTCCAAACCGAAGACGGCTCGACTCTAAGTGGCGTTTGGGAATGCGCTCCGTGTCGCGAGGAAATCGATGCCTACCCCGTGCATGAAATGATGACGGTTCTGGCGGGGTCGGTCACCCTGACCAATGCCGATGGCTCGTCCGACACCTTTACAGCCGGTGATACCTTCTTTATCGCCAAGGGAACTCAATGCATTTGGGAAATTACTGAAACCTTACGCAAGTACTACATGATCTGTGAATGATCCAGGCCTCTACAAAGATCAGATAGTATCTTGTGGTCACTGCATGATGATAGAGGTCCGATTCAGGTCAATACATTGATCATTTCCAGCCCACCGGTCAGCGTGTTCTGGACCGTGCCTTCTTTTTCTTCGACAAAATGACAGGCAACTCGCCTGCCATCGGACAGCTCTCGCAGAGCGGGCGGGGATTTTTGACACTCGGGCTGCATTACTGGACAACGGTCAGCAAAGATACACCCCGTAGGCAAATTAATAAGACTGGGCGGTTCACCCTTAAGGGTGATCGCTTTCCACGTCTTGGTGCCCGGTAAGGCACTTGGCACTGCTGAGAGAAGTGAAAGCGTGTAGGGATGCAGCGGGTAACTGAAAAGAGATGTCCGCGGTGCCACTTCGACTATCTGCCCCAGATACATGACAGCAATCCAGTCACATATGTACTGCACCACGCCCAAGTCATGGCTGATAAAAAGGTAGGTCACATCCAGGTCGTGCTGAATCCGCTTTAACAGATTGAGAATCTGCGCCTGAATTGCTACATCCAAAGCGGAAACCGGTTCATCGCAGACAATCAACTCTGGCCTTGTCACCAGAGCACGGGCCAGTGCTATCCTCTGGCGCTGCCCGCCCGAAAACTGGTGCGGGAAAAGATCCATTTGCTCGGGTCGTAAACCGACCTGAGCAAATACCTCTTCGAGTCCCATTGCATTGTCTTTGTTGGATCTGTCCAACATCGCCAAAGGCTCGGCAACGACATCTCTAGCACGAAGCCTAGGATTCAATGAAGAGAACGGGTCCTGAAATACCATCTGAAACCGCCGCCGCGCTCGACGCAAGGCTTCACCCTGTAAATCGGTCAGCACCATATCGCCCAGACTGACTTTTCCTTTGGTGGCCCGCACCAGGCGCATGATTGCAAGAGCGGTGGTCGTCTTGCCAGATCCAGATTCCCCGACGATCCCGAAGGTATCGCCCTTGTTAATGGAGAAGCTCACCCCGTTAACCGCCTTAACTACGTGCTTGTTTCGGCCCAATGCGCCCTTTGAGGCAAACTCTACCTCGAGGTCCTGGACTGTCAGTAGCGCCTGATCGATCACTGGCTTATGCCTCTTGACTATTCCAGCAAGCAACTTGATGAGATGGCCTAACCTCTAATAGTTCTGGCATCACAGTTTCACACCTTTCTTCTGACAACCCACACCGACTGGCAAAAGGACAGCCGGCTCCAATAGTCTCAAGGGCCGGTACGACCCCGGGAATCTCGGTCACCGGCTTGTGGGAGACATTGGATCCCAATTGAAGATGAGGTACGCAATCGATCAACCCTCGCGTGTAGGGATGGGCTGGTTGTGAGAGTACAGTTTCCACAGAACCGCGCTCCGCGACTCGACCGGCATACATCACGATAATGTCGTCAGCCATCTCTGCAACAACGCCCATGTCGTGAGTAATGAGAACAATAGCAGTGCTGGTCCGGGCCTGCAGATCTCGAAGCAGTGAAAAGATCTGCGCTTGCACAGTCACATCCACCGCGGTAGTAGGCTCATCAGCGATAAGTACTTTAGGGCTGCAGGCAAGTGCCATTGCAATCATGATTCTTTGGCGCATACCTCCTGACAACTCATGCGGATAGGCTGATGAACGCTGGCTAGCGTCCGAAATGCCAACTGATCGGATCAGCGCCTGGACTTTCTCGCGTACCTGTTGTTTGTCCAGATCAGTATGCAGGCGTAGCACTTCTGCGATCTGCTCTCCCACACTAAACACCGGGTTCAACGAGGTCATTGGCTCCTGAAATATCATCGACATTGATGCGCCGCGGATATCACGCATCTGAGCCTCGGGAAGACCAGTAAGTGAAGTGCCTTGCAGAGTGATGACGCCTTTGGTGATAGTTGCGCCGTCAGGTAACAGCCGCATCATTGCCAGAGCTGTCATGCTCTTTCCACAACCCGATTCTCCAACGATAGCCAGGGTCTTGTTGGGCTGGATGTCAAAACTGACATCGTCGACCAACCGTATGTGTCCGGTACGACTGCGATAATCAACACAAAGGTGATCAACCTTCAGTACCGACATTGTTTAGCGACGCCTCAGTTTGGGGTTAAACGCATCATTCAAACCATCCCCAACCAGACTGACGCCCAGTACTGCAAGAAATATCATCACTCCCGGCAATGTGACTATCCACCAAGCATCGAGCATATATTCTCTACCTGAACCGATCATCAGACCCCAGGACATCACGTTGGGGTCAGACAGGCCGAGGAAGCTCAAGCCGGCTTCAAACAAAATGGCAGTGCCGATAGTCAAAGTTGCTGACACAATAAGCGGTGGCAATGCATTGGGCAAAATTACCCGCCAAATGATATAACCCTGGCGAACTCCAGATGCCCGGGAAGCGGTGACATACTCGAGATTGCGTATACGCAGAAACTCTGCTCGGGCAAGCCTGGCCGTGGGTGGCCAGCTTACAACTCCGATAGAAACCGCCACCACCCACAAACTGGGCGACAGCATGGTCACCAACACCATGGCGAAAAGCAGTGGCGGTAATACTTGAAAAAACTCCGTTACCCGCATCAGGATCTCGTCGATCATGCCAAGATAAAAACCTGCGAGGGCACCAATAACAAGCCCGATAATCACAGTAAGCGCCGCGGCAGTCAGGCCAACAATCAAGGTGGATTTTGCGCCCACCAACAAGCCGGCAAGAATATCTCGACCCAGGTAATCTGTTCCCAGTAGCGCACGTTCTGTTGTGCCCGGTGCCGACATAGGCGCCCAGATAATCTCGAAAGGATCGACCGGGTATACCAACGGGCCAATGATCGCAAGAACACTGATCAAAAGCACCAACACCAGCCCAAGCATAGCCGTTGGACTCTGGCGGTATATCTCCCACGCATCAGCGCCGGGCCGTCGCGCGCGCTGGAATCTGGTTACTGATTCAACTGTCGCCATGACTAGTCCCGCAATCGAATTCTGGGATCAATCATGCGATACACCAGGTCGGTAAACAGATTTGCAGCTATGACAAGCGTGGCCGAAAAGAACAGCACGCCCAACACAGTAGGATAATCACGCGCAATTACCGACTCGAAAACCAGTGTGCCAAGCCCCGGCCAATTGAACACAGTCTCTACCAACACAGCACCGGAGATCAGCGAGCCAAACTGAAGGCCTGCCATCGTGACTACCGGCAAGATGGCGTTGCGCAAGGCATGGCGCAGGTAAACAGTGCGCTCGCGGGCACCTTTGGCCCGGGCGGTTCTGATGTAATCGGCCTGCATGACTTCCAGCATGCTGGCGCGGGTCAGGCGACTATACAGAGCAAGATATACCACCCCCAGGGTGAAACTGGGCAACACCAGATGGTGCGCAATATCAACCGCCAGTGATAGACCAGTCGCCATCTTGGCAACGTTGTATAACCCTGATATCGGGAAAAATGGAATCACCACTCCGAACAGAATAATCAACATCAGGCCAGTCCAGAAGATAGGTGCTGCATAGCCAACCAGAGACAACAGGGTCACCATTGAACTGGTAAAGCCACCGGGCTTACGAGCGGCCAGCACACCGAGTGCTGTACCACCAACGGTGGCAAAAATAAGAGCGGTAAAGACCAGCAGAATGGTGGCCGGCAAACGCTGCAATATTAGATCGACGACGGGTAGGTTGTAATAAAACGACATACCCAGATCACCCTGATAGGCGCGTTGGAGGTACAAACCCAACTGCACCAGAAATGGTTTATCCAGGCCATAAAGGGTGCGTATCTCGGCCAGCAGTTCTGCTGTTGCACCGCCCATCTCACCTGCAATGGCATCGGCCGGGTCGCCCGGTGCAAGATGCAGTAACGAAAAATTAAGGACCAGGACCGCCGTAATCAGCGCAACAGCGTACAACAATCTCTTGCCGATGAGCCAAATGAGACCCATAACTTGCTCCCACAATACAAAGCCGGGGCAGCCCAGTGCTGCCCCGGCTTTCAAAAAGTTTTATTGGACCGTAACTTTGTCCAATGGGGCCATTGCACCCCAGATACTGAGCGGTGGGTTTCCTATCTTGGTCTTATTATATGCTGTGTGATACGGCAGAGTGTTTAGAAAAGCCAGCGGCACTTCATCAACGATAATCTGCTGAGCCTGTCGGTAAAGAGTTTGTCGTTTTGCCTGGTCTATTTCTTTTCCTGCAGCGTCAAGCAGTGCGTCAACTTCCTCGTTGCAGTAACTCTGCGTGTTAGACCAGATAACTCCTTGGCGAATATTGCTGCAGACATAGGTACGATGCACACCGATTACTGGATCACCCCAGTTAAAGACGATATCCATAGTTAGCTCAAACTCGTGCGAAGACACACGTTTGGCCCAAGACGGAAAATCTGGACTGGCTCTGAGTTGAACCGCTATGCCCACTTTTTTAAGTTGTGGCCGCAGGTACTCAGCGACGTTCTTCTGTTGTTCGGCAAAGGCGGGGAGGTAATCAAGCTCAACCGAAAAACGCACTCCATCAGATCCAGCAGGATAGCCGGCCTCATCAAGCAATGCCGCGGCTTTGGCCAGATCGAGGTCGTAAGACTCAACATCGGGTGCGAAGAACGGGCTTCCCGGGTGGACCGGACCTGTCGCAGCGGTAGAAAACCCGCCGTGCAAGGCATTAACAATAAAATCACGATCAATAGCATAAGCAATCGCCCGGCGTACCCGCACATCCTTGAAAATCTCATGCTTGGTATTAAACGCCAGCCAGTTGAGCGGCCCAACCGCAGCATAGCCCTGATCCGTAACCTCTATAGAAGCGTTCTTGCGTAGCCGGGCGATATCCCGGGTACCGGCAAGAAACGGCAACATATCTACTTCGCCGCTGTCCATTGCCAACACCATGCTGGTCACATCCTTGTAGTTCTTGATGATGATCCGATCCAACTTGGGATAACCCTCAAGGAAGAAATTCTCGTTCTTCTCGAGAATGATGTGCTCACCGGGTTTGAACTCAGCCAACTTAAATGGTCCCGAACCCACTGTATCGCTGTTTCTCGGATGCGCTTTGGGGTCCTGACCATCGCCATAAATATGCTCTGGAATAATCACACCCAACGCTGACGATAAGGCCAGCAACAAAGCCGGATGCGGGGCAGATAGGCGCAACACCGCTGTGTGATCATCAGGTGTGTCAACCGCCTCTACTGGACCGAACATGGTCTTAAACGGATGATTCGCTTTTATGGTTTCTATGGAAAAAGCCACATCCTTGGATGTGATCGGATGACCATCATGGAAAGTGGCGCCCTTGCGCAAATTAAGCGTCAACGCCAAGCCATCGTCGGAGAAAGCCCAGGACTCAGCCAAATAAGGCTGAGGATTCCAGTTCTCATCGAACCGCACTGGTGTCGCAAATATTTGTGTGCCAGGTACGGCCGTGGCAATACCAGACTGCACAGCCGGGTTCAGATGTCTCGGTTTCTGGGTAGTCGCGATAACCAGTGTTCCACCGTCAGCACTGGAAACAGTGATTCCAGGTAACATCATAGTCACCGCAACAGCGGCCAGCATAATCCTCTTCATGCTCCAATCTCCTATAATTAGTGTCGTTTTGAATACCATTTTCCTAATTTGGAAAAGGGTATATATCATAGCCTAAAACCAGGTCAACCAATAGCCAACCAGACTGCCGGGCACAGACTATCGAACCGACAGACAGATCGATGGCTGGCTTTATCTTTATCTTTATC
>JAPKAJ010000128.1 GCA_028825345.1 Arenicellales bacterium
TACCCAACGCATGCCGCCTCACTGCCGGTAGCGATGATTCCCAATTGCGCGGCAACCCGACATATCCACTTCACTCTCGATGGCAGTGGACCGGCAAAGTTGCCCACGGTTGACCTGGCAAACTGGCCACAGATCGCTGCACAGACTGGCGGACGGCGAGTTGACCTGGATACGCTGACCCCAGAAGATTACCGATCCTGGCGTATCGGTGAAAACCTGCTGCTGAGCGGGCATATCCTGACCGGACGTGACGCCGCTCACAAGCGGATCGCAGACTGTATTCAAGCCAGTGGAGCACTACCTGAAGGCGTGGATCTTAATGGCCGGTTCATCTATTACGTTGGGCCAGTGGACCCGGTAGGTGATGAAGTCGTTGGCCCGGCCGGACCGACAACCTCCACCCGGATGGATAAGTTTACCGATACCCTGTTGGAACACACCGGCCTCGCCGGAATGATCGGCAAGGCCGAGCGCGGACCGGCTGCGATAGAGGCGATTCGCCGCCATGGCAGCGTCTATCTGATTGCGGTGGGCGGCGCGGCCTACCTGGTTTCTCGCGCTATCCAGGCATCACGGGTCGTGGCTTTTGAAGATCTGGGGATGGAGGCGATCTATGAGTTCGAGATCAAAGATATGCCCGTAACGGTCGCGGTCGATAGTACCGGCGCCTCGGTACATCAGGAAGGGCCCCGTCTATGGCGCAAGAAAATTGAATCGTTTCCGGTACGTGTCGCCTGATAGCAGATTAAATAAAAACACCATGCTCGCCCGACCTCGCCTTTTCACCTGCTGTACCGCAATACTCCTGGCACTGCTCTTACCCGGGCCTACCCATGCCGAGGAAACAAGCTCAGGCACGTTTATGGGGGCGATGGACACGACCCATCCCACCTGGTTCAAGGAGAGTTTTCTAGATTTCGAAGAGGATATCACCCAGGCCACGGCCGAAGGTAAGCGCCTGGTACTGTATTTCTGGCAAGCAGGCTGCCCCTACTGCAATGCCCTGGTCGAGCACAATTTCACCCAGCGTGATATCACCCAGACGATGCGTGAGGATTTTGACCTGGTAGCGATCAATATGTGGGGTGATCGCGAAATCATCCAGGTGGGGGGGCGAGAATTTAGCGAGAAAACTCTCGCGGGTGCACTCAAAGTGCAATACACCCCAACATTGCTGTTCTTCGATGAGACGCGCAAGGTCATATTGCGCCTAAACGGCTATTATCCGCCGGACGAATTTCGTAAAGCACTGGCGTATGCAGGTAACCAAGGAGAGAAGCGCGGCACCTTCGCTGACTACCTGGCAAACCAGGCAGGCAGTTCGGCCGACAGTGCCCTGCATACTGAAGAATTTTTTGAAGCACCGCCTTATGACCTGTCGCTACAGAGCGGGCGAGCGCTGGCCGTCTATTTCGAACAGGGTCAATGCCGTCAATGTGACACGCTGCACCAGCAACTGCTGTCACAACCGATTGTGCGCACCCAGGCCAAAAAGATGCGCGCGGTGCAACTTGACATGTGGTCCGACACGCTCTTGATCACACCGGATGGACGCAAGCTGAGTGCACGGGCATTCGCCCATGAACTGAATGTGCAATTCGCACCCACGGTGGTATTCTTTAACGCCCAGGGCGTCGAGGTAATGCGCCTTGATGGGGTCTTTCGCACTTTTCACACCCAAGGCATTATGCGCTACGTCAACGACCGCGCTTATGAGCATGAACCCAGTTTCCAACGCTACCTGGGAGCATACGTGGAACACTTGCAAGAGCAAGGTTTCGATGTTGATATTTGGAGTTACGATCAATCAGTCAGCCGCAACGGACAGACTGTACTGATCGACTGACAATCCACACCGACCAGTGCCAACTGTATTTATGAGGCCTCCTGATTACATCCGTGAGGATTTCTCACGCGAGCCGTTGGATCCGACTTTGCTCGCGAGTGAACCCATGGCACAGTTCGAGTCGTGGTTTTCACAAGCTTGTACCATCGATCCACAAGCACCCAATGCCCTCAGTCTGGCCACTGCCTCTTCAGCAGGACGGCCGAGTGTACGCACGGTGTTGCTGAAACTCTACGATGAATCCGGCTTTATCTTTTTTACGAATTATGGCAGCCGTAAGGGTCGTGATCTCAGCGAGAACCCCTTCGGCTCAATGCTGTTTCCATGGACCCGTCAGGGGCGACAGGTCATTGCCAATGGCCCGGTCACTCGTATCTCAAGCACCGAGTCACTGAAATACTTCCTAAGCCGTAGCCGCGGCAGCCAGTTAGGCGCCTGGACATCGGCTCAAAGCAGCGTGATTTCAGCGCGATCCGTGCTCGAATCCAAGCTATATGAAATGAAAAACAAATTCTCCAACGGAGAAATACCGCTTCCCAGTTTCTGGGGAGGCTACCGACTGAAGCCAGAAACAGTTGAATTTTGGCAGGGCCAGGCTGACCGTATGCACGATCGCTTCCTCTACAGTCGCGACACCAGCGGACACTGGCAGGTAGAACGTCTCGCGCCTTAGCGTTTTTTGCCTACACGAGCCAATGCCAGTCGTTAGCGCTGAATGTCGCCATCTTAAAAGTCAGGCTATTCGATTGCGCCCATGTTTTCTGCCGGCAAGCGCACCGGAAATCGTGCACGAATAGCCTCATCAAGAGCCGTCGGGATATGCACCGGTCGAGGAGCGCCAAGAATCTGTGCCACTCGTTGGCGGGCATTTTCCAGCAGGTCTGGGCGACCTTTTTCGTTCCACTCCTTGGGACTCAGACGATCACTCACCTCGGGGTACACGTAATCGCGTTGCATTAACGCCCTAGTCTGACTGTGCCCCAGAAAATGGCTTGGCCCTCCGATACAGACCTCCCGGATCGCATCAATCGATAGTGACTCATCGGTCACCTCAATGCCACGAATGGTACGGTTGATGGCACCCAGCATATCGTTGTCAATGACATAACTCTCAAGGCAGCAACCCAACAGGCTGGCGTGCATTCCAGCAGCCTCGTAGACCAGATTAGTACCGCTATGTCCGGCTAACACGTTGGTATAGGCCTTCTCGTAACCAGACTGCGCATCTGGCAGCTTGGCATCAGCCATACCTGCGGCAATACCTGTGGGCAGATCATAGTAGCGCCCCATCTGGCCGCAGGCCGCCATCAGCACTGCCTGCTCACCACTGCCGCCACTCATCGCCCCCGTGCGCAGATCAGAAACAAAAGGCCAGGTGCCAAAAATGCACGGATGACCGGGCTGAAGCAGGTTGACATAGACCAGCCCCCCCAGCACCTCAGCCACTTCCTGCACCACAGCACCCGCCAGTGCCGCAGGACTGGTAGCACCAGCCTGGCCAGCTGCCAGCAGCAGTACGGGCATACCATGACGGACGCAAGCTTCCAGCACCCGGCAGGCGTCTTCGGCAAAACGCATTGGCGGAACAACGAAGCAGCACGAGCAACTGACAAAAGGTCGTTCACGCCATGCCTGCTCGCTGCCAGCGATCATCTCCAGCATTTGCATAGCCTGATCGACATGTGCGGGGTCCACAAAACTGGTACCCACATGCTTACGGGTACCGGCAACCGCCGCGTAACATGTATTGAAATCCATCTCGGCCGGGTCTTCGATATCGCGCAACACCATGGAGCGTTGAAAAAAATGAATATGCTCCATCTGGTCAACAATACGCGCGGCATCGTATAGGTCTTGAGCTGTGGATTCGCGGTACTCGCGCTTGACCGTGTCCACCACGTGCACGGCCGCACCCGCAGTGCCGAAATAGGTACGGCTGCCACTCAGATGCAGATCGAAACGGGAATCCTGCCCATATAGCGTGATATTGCGCGCGCAGCGGGCCAAGGTATCTTCGATTAGCGAGCGGGGAAAAAGTAACCGGCCATCGTCCGTCAACGAGCCGCCGGCCTGAGTCACCAGTTCAACGCAAGAGGGCAAGGCATTGGCGAAGCCGATAGTCTCAAGGACCTCGAGCGCCGCTTCGTGGATACGGCTGACCTCATCCTGAGTTAACGGTTGATAGCGCCCGCCAGATAGTCCCGGACGCACTGGTTTTTCGTCTTCGGGTATCGGCGCCGCACGCAACGCCTGTCGTGCTGTCCTGCCACCCATCCGGTTGGACTTTCCTGTCATCTTTGCCCCTGCTACTCGGCTCGATGCATCCTAACTTTAATCAGAACTCTCAGTCTGACGGCCACGTTTGTCTGCACGCAGCAATGTGGTCGCCATTTCATCACCTCTGAGCATGACCCGTTGATACGTCGGCAATACTTCAAAACCAGAGTGCGCTCCGGGCTCCACAACACCCTCACTCAGGAGTAGACCACTGTGGCCTGCATTCATAGCCAAGCGTATCGTCTCGGCATTGTAGTCGCCGTTTCCCCCGAAGGGAACGGAGAAAATTGAAGTTTTCTGTATCTCCGGCAAGTTGTTCAGAAAGCGCCAGTTCTCATCGATTTCGCGCCACTGGTCAGCTTCGTTTAGCGATGCCATTACGTAATGGTTAAGGCTGTGACTGCCATAGCTCAACAGCGGATGAGCTAGCAATCCCGCACTGGTGGGCGTATAGATTCCCTGAAGATCGGCTGGCAACTCAACTTCTGTCAGGAAATCATCTAAAGCACTCTCAACCACACGACTGTTGTTCCGCGGATCTTTGGTATAGCGATAAAAAGGCTGATCGGGGTCGCGAAAGAATTTGTCGGAGTAACGATGCTCAAACTCGGCGACCCGACTGGTATTGATAATAAAACGTATCTTGTCTCGCCAGAAAATACCGCCGTCCATGAAGGCGCGGTTAACAAAAATCGTGAGCGGTATCTGTAACGCTTCGAAAACACCCAGCGCCTCATCGGTAATACAGCGATACCCGTCATCCGCAGTAACAGCAGCCAAGCCGGTGCGATCTGACGCCATGCAATATTCGTCGAGCGGCAAAAATCGAAAATAACGGGAAAGCGTTTCTAACTGGCGGAACAGGAGTCCAGGCGTCACATTGTGCAGGCCTTTCGCAAGCGCGACTGGTGGTGAACTGAAAGTGCCGTGGTAAAGCAGCACTATACCCGCACGCTTTGCCAGTTCCTCCAGGGTCTGCTGCTCAGTACTCATCAGTATTTGCCATCCTCCAAGCCAATCGAATTTGGCCCTACGCGGGCCCAATAGCTAAAGGCTAAACTACCAGGACTATTTCAGGCAAAACAAAAATGTCAGTTTCAACTACTCAATTTCACCTGGGCGCGCAGGAGATTCTCAAAACTGTGCAATTCGGCCCCCTGGTCGACGCCCTTGAAGCAATGCACCGCGAGGCTCCAGCCGACGTTAGGGATATGCTGCTGGAACAAGCCGGCTCTAAGGAAAAGGACTATTGCCTGATCAGGGCTGCCTGGCAACGCGGCGAAGCCTTGGGGGTCAAGATCGCGAGCGTCTTCCCCGAAAACCAAACACTTGGGCTTCCGGCTATCCACGCGGCCTACATTCTTTTCGATGGAACTACTGGAGTGCCTTTGCAGTCTATTGACGGTACCGCGCTGACTTATTTTAAGACCGCGGCCGACTCGGCGTTGGGCTCACGACTGTTGGCACGGCCTGACTGCCGGCGCCTGCTGATGGTCGGCGCGGGCGCCATGGCGCCTTATCTCATCGAGGCACATTGCACGGTGCACCCAGGTATCGACAGCATCCGGATCTGGAACCGCTCTGCCAACAGACGCGATGCGTTAATCGAGACACTGGGTGCTGGCCGGCCAGTGGAAGCCGCTGATAACCTCGCCGAGGCGGTAGCCTGGGCCGACATTGTCTGTTGCGCCACCATGACAACAGACCCATTGATTCGTGGAGAATGGCTAAGCCAAGGCGTCCATCTCGATTTGGTTGGCGCTTTTCGCAAAGACATGCGCGAAGCGGATGACGAAACACTTCGCCAAGGAAGGCTGTTCGTGGACTCACGCCAAACCACTATCGGCGAGATCGGCGAACTGCTTATTCCAATGAACGCCGGAGTCATAACGAAAGAAGACGTGCTCGCCGACCTTTATCAGTTGTGCGCCGGCCATCCGGGGCGTGGCCATCCAACCGAAATCACGATATACAAAAATGGGGGAGGCGGCCATCTGGACCTGATGACCGCACGCCACATTCGGGAACGCTGTACCTAACCCTGGGACGGCAGGCATGAGAGCCATGTTCTCAGTTGTCGCTAGCCCGAGCCTCATTGTCCGAATCAGTTGTCGCCTGGAGCGCTTCCTGGCGGGTGTCTAGCAACAAGTTATCATAGTTTTTTTGTGCGTCGTCACACACAGCAGTGTTTCCGGTAAAACTGTCAATCAATCCATCCACC
>JAPKAJ010000129.1 GCA_028825345.1 Arenicellales bacterium
AGCGACCCTTGCAGCCGGTGTCGACTGGATTATGCTCGGGCGTGCAGCAATGCTACAGCATGATTTCCCGAACCGATACAAAGCGAACCCGTCGTTCAGACCTGTCGAGATGCCGGTTACGCGAAAGTATCTGGAAAGTGAAGGCATCTCCAAGAAGTTTCAAGGCTACATTGAGGGTAGATGGCCGGAGTTCTTCGCTGACTAGCGCTCCCATCAGGGCGTCGCGGCAGACAGTCAATTACGATAGTCGGGCTCCTGCCGATCAAGCATCCGCTTGAGTGCCGTAAAGTGCCTGTGGGCTAATTTTGGCAACTCCTCGTCAACCTGACGCCGCGTGCGGGCAACAACCTCATCTGGAATCATTCGAAAGGGCCTGCCCGTTGATCTGGCCAGCACCTGGAACATCGCGGCACGCTCAAGATAATAGAGGTCATTAAATGCCAGCGCCACCGAGGCGCCGGAGACCGCTACCCCATGATTGGCCATCATAAGAATTGAATGCTCGCCCATCGCAGCAGCAATGCGGTCGCCCTCCTCACAGTCCAGGGCCAGGCCGCCGTAAGAATTGTCGTACGCGATGCGGCCATCGAACAGTAGTGCGTTCTGTTCGACCATTTCCAAGCGTGTGTCATCAAGCAATGTCAATGCAGTTGTATAGGGCATGTGGGTGTGAAGCACTACGATAGCGTTAGGAAGGTTGGCATGTATTCGGCTGTGGATGAAGAATGCACTGTCCTCAATTTCGTTATCACCAGTCAGGACATTGCCGTTCTCGTCACATAATGCCAAAGACGATGCCGTAATTTCTGACCAGTGCCATCCGTAAGGATTAATGAGAAAGCGTTTACCACGAATCACTCCGTCGTCGTCAGGCACAGCCATGGAAAAGTGATTGTCGACACCTTCAGATAAGCCAAAGCGATGTGCCCAACGCAGAGCCGCGGCAAGATCCACCCGCGCCTCGCCGAGATCAAACTGCGGGGCCGACGCCGACGCAAGTACAACCGATTCAGTCATGATTCAATCCTCGTTACAAAAAATACTACGTTCGGGTAACAATCATACCGCGCTTACATACGGCTAGCGACTCAAGCACTAAACCCAGACCCGTTGCGCGGCTTCACCGATTGCCAGGGCAAGGCCCGCATCAACCGTTTGAGGCTGTGAGGAATAGGAATAGGAATTTGTTTTGGCAGATGCAATGTCTTGCGCCATCAGCAGGCCCGAAACTGTGCCGTTGCCTGTTTCACATCACTGCTGTATCCCTGATAGCCATTTCACCATCTTCTTCTTTGTGGATTGAATTCACGTCGCGCAGCGTTACCGGTTCTGTAGCTTTTTTTCAAGCACCCATACCACCCAGCAGCCACAGGATACCTTGTCTGGCATCAAATAATATGCGCCAGCACCAGAGGCTCTGCGTCAAATGCTAGCGACGAATATCGTCCTCCAGAAACCAACGCACGGTATCGGCAAAACTTTGGTCCGTTTTGAATCCCAGCCTTTGTCCATTGATCGGCTTGCAATATGCCCGCCATCCTT
The DNA here is from genome assembly GCA_028825345.1 of Arenicellales bacterium. Taxonomy (GTDB): domain Bacteria; phylum Pseudomonadota; class Gammaproteobacteria; order Arenicellales; family UBA868; genus UBA868. The sequence goes on from JAPKAJ010000129.1 coordinate 1,543, forward strand.
TAACGATTTTTTCAATCACCGGATCTGAATCCCACGTGATCCGCTCTTCCGCCTCTGGACCGAAAACCTCAGTCATCGCATCGATCATATCGCCAATCGAGTCGGTTCTACCCGGTAGATTGATGTTGCGGTTCGTACCGAAGGCACTGCCCTCAACCTCTGCCGCATGGATCAGATTGTCAACGACCGTACGTGGCGCCGTGTGCCAAATTGGAAAATCACGTGGCACCGGACAATTCGACGCCTCTCCCTGCATCGTGTCGCGAAAAATTGAAGACATAAACGATGAAGCTGCCGCGTTGGCCTTGCCGGGCCGGATCGAAACAGTCGGCAGGCGCAGTCCACGTCCGTCGAGGAGGCCGCGGCGAGTATAGTCGTTCAGTAAAAGCTCGCCGATCACCTTTTGTGTGCCGTATGAGGTCTGAGGATTCAACTCAATTCCATCCTCGATCGTTACCGGCTCTTCACCGCCATGTGCAGCCCACGACGATGCATAGACCAACACTGGGCGGTTAGCTGCGGAGCGCGCTCCCTCGAAGACATTCAGGGTGCCCTGTAAGTTCACGCGCATCCCAAGGTCCAAATCCGCCTCTGCGGCGCCGGATACTACTGCGGCCAGATGCCAAACCACGTCGGGCTTGTGGCTGAAACTCTCAACCAGAAGTGCCGGATCAGAAATGTCGCGGGCCTCAACCGAAACGGGAAAGTTGGCGCCTACCTTGGCCGGAGGCAACACATCGATCAATTCCATGGCTGAGATCGACTCTCCTAGAATCGTACCCCGTGCTGCCAGCGCATGTGCCAGTTTCTGACCAAGAAATCCGCCACCGCCGGTAATCAAAACTCTCATGCCCTTACCCTTGTTATCTTTGCGAAAGCGGAAAGGGTAATCACTCCTCGCACTGCGTGCAAGCGGCCCGAACCCGTGGCGTTGTCTGTTTCACATAATTCCTGTTATCCGTGTAAGTTAGGCGCCAGGCAGCAGGAACAGGAATTTCGATAAAAACAGGATGATGAAGGTCAGGGGTTTTACAAGAGCCTTAACCAGCGCTATGGCCACGCTCGTGTCACTATGGCGCTTCAGTTTCGAGGTTATTTAAGCAGTCATCGGCCAGTGGGACAATGGGTTTGAAATCCCGATGGGCGATGAACTCCGCCCGCTGGTAACGACGAATATGATTAGACACGGCACAAAGGCTCAGATACACAATCGTACGTCCAAAAGGGCTGATATTGGGGGGGCTGGCATGGACTAGATTACTGTGGAACATCACTACCGAACCGGCCTTGCCAACAGGTGCAGCAATACCCCCTTGCTCAGCTAAGCGAGTTACTGTTTCCCTGTCCAGGGTCCACAGTGGATAGGATGTGGTCTCAATATCATGGCCAGCGGGCAGAGTGCCTGCCGTGTGGCTCTTTGGAATAAAAAGCAACGGGCCGTTGGCTGCGGTAACGTCATTTAGGTAGATCGCAACGTTCATGGCCCGAGGTTCGGGCATTTCGTCATCGCGGTGCCAGGTGCCAAAATCCTGATGCCACTGCCAGACCTCCCCGTCGAATGCCGCTTTCGCATTGACTTTATACTGATGCATGTAGACTTCTTCGCCGAGTAGCTGCATTACAGGTTTGATCAGGCGTGGGTGGGCTCCGAGTAGACGAAATCCCTCGTTGTAGGTGTGCGCGGCGAACGCAGTACGTGCAGCACCACTTTTCTCCCGAACAACCTCTGTTCGGTCCATTGCATAAACCTTGTTGGCTTCCCCTAGCAGCGTGGACGATTCTGTGCTGGAGAACCAGCCTGGCAGAAAGAGAAATCCGTCTTCGTCAAATTGCTCTAACTGATTACCGTCAAGCATCATGATATGACTCCCGGCATTGGGTGGGTGTTGGGCTTTCCAGAGTGCTGTTAAATGCGATATTACGGTGTCTATACATTAGGAATCATAAGTAACCGTCAAGAAAAACGAAATCGGGGTCGATAGCGCCATAGGCTTGCCATCAGGCCCTCTAGTGCTCCTGCGAACAAGGCGAGAGGTTCGATTTGGCAGGAGGAACAGGTATTTTCTGTACAAAGTTAACCAGGATCAGCCCCGTAAAGGCCAGCACTGACAGTGTTATGAATACAGGCTGATAGGTGCCAGTCACATCGAAGACGAGCCCGGCAATGATCGGACTCATGGCGCCGCCGATCGTGCCGTGAAGCAGGACGATCGCGAAAATCACGCCATGGGATCTGGTCCCAAAGAACTCTGCCACAGTCGGAGAGATCAAGGTAAAAAACGCACCGTGGGTAAAACCGTAAATGGGAGCAAACAAGAACAATATCCACGGGTTTTCTATGAAGAGAATCCAGACCAGGTTGCCAGCGAGTAGCAGGTAGGAGATAGTGAGTGCGCGCTTACCGCCCATCCTGTCTCCGAGACCGCCCATGACGATCCGGCCCACAATACTGGCCCCACCAATAGCAGCCAAGACCTGGGCAGCCCGCCCGGGGGCAAATCCCAGGTCCCTGGCATGGGGCACAATGTGGACCATGATTGCCATCAGGCAGAAAAATACGAGAAACTGGCCGGCACAAAAAATCCAGAAGTTAGGCGTAGCCGCTGCAGCGCGAAGTGTCATGCCAATTTCGCTCGCGGCAGTGCCTGATGTAACTGGTGGCTCATTGCTGAGAGTCGGGTTCGGTGCCGGGGGTGGATCCCGCCGCAAGAACGGCGCCAAAAACACGAGTGTGAGCGTAGAGGCAATACTGATGAACAGGCAGGCGGTCCGCCAGTCGTAGACCGCCAGCACACTGGCAAGCAGCACTGGAGTAATGAACTGGCCCACGCCAGCGCCTGCTTTGACGATACCGGACATCAAGTTTCTTTGGGTTGTGAACCACCGTGCGACCGTGGATAACGTGAGAACGTCGTGCGTGCTAAAGCCCACCGCTGCGAGCACGCCATAAAATAGATAGAGCTGCCAAGGCGCCTGGATCATATACATCAGGGCGTAACCAATGCCATGCATCACAGCGCCAGCAATCATGATTCGACTGGGTCCAAATCGATCATTAAGTTTTCCGATCACGACCCCGACGAGTCCGGTTGTGAGGAGAAATACTGAGAATGCGCCAGAAATAGTGGTACGGTTCCAACCAAAGGCCTGTTCAAACTCCAGGAACATAAGCCCAAATGTGAACAGAATACCAACATAGACAACCTGAATCGAGAAGCAGGTGCCAACGATAACGTAGCTTTGAGAACGTCTAGTGCTCAACGCCAGATCCAGGAGTTGAGAGTTTCGGCCGGCCGGTAGTAGTCATTTTTCTCCAAAGAGGTGTCTTACAGGGGCTTTGCCCGTATGCTAAGTAAATTCTGGTGAAGATGATAGCGTGTCCGTATTGGTGTTGGCCGTTGCTATAGAAAACTTCATTAGCTAAAGCGTACCGGCGAATACCTCGCCCAAGCGTTCGACTTTCAACGTGTGCACCACCGGCGTGGAAAGCGAGGCCCTTTGTTTTGCGCTACCCGCCATGCACTGGCCGCCAACCCAGTTTTGGTGGCCGATGAATGCGTCGCGACTCTGGATATCCCAATTCAAGCCAATATCCTGAACCTGTCGAAATCGCTGCAACAGCCACACGATCTGACGTTCTTGTTCACCTCCCATGGAAGTTGCTGTTCCAGCCATAATAGCGTACCAGATGTTCTCCCCGGTCTGGGACGTGATGGATAAGAAGCTTTAGCCACCGCACTCCTGGCATGGCCTGAAAATTACGTTTCAGGGTGGCTTGCTGCAGTAGATCACAACACCCTGACCCGCCTTGTACGCCATCTTCTCCGGGGAGGCATAGCGCTCCCTATAGAGCTGCGCTCGGTCGAGCGCTTACAGCATCATGCCATCGCCTGGCGCGGGTCGCATTCTCGGGCAATGACAACTTTCGCCATGTCGCAAAATCAATCAATACCAGCAGATCAATATCGGCCACAGTAAACGCGTCACCGGCCACGAACGGTTTGTCGCCGACCAGGTCATCAACTTCCGCGAGGAAGCGTTCGATTCTGAGTTTGCCCCGCTCAGCAAGCGCTGGGATCTGTTCATAGTTGCCCGAGCCAGTCAGAGCCCGACCCTTAAACCCTGGGGCTGAATTTCGCAGGTACTCTGCCATGGCCATAAAGCCGCCCGTCTCAATATGCCACTGCAGATCAGCGATGCGGCCCCGATCGCTTGGACTCATGCCCATCAGTGGCGGATCAGGATACTTGGCATCAAGATAGTGCCAGATCGCAGTGGTGCTCGTAAAACAGGTGCCATCTTCGAGCTGCAATACTGGTACCGTACCGTAGGCATTCAGAGCTACAAATTCCTCCTTGAGGTGCTCACCCGCACGAAGGTCAACTTCGATGGTCTCGACCTGAATGCCTTTTTCAGCAATAAAAATTCTGGCGCGCCGTGGCGATGGTGCGGTCTTACAGTCATAAAATCTCACAGCTTTACCTCCATAAACATTGCAAGTTATATACCTCTTGTGGCGACCAGTGGTGCTCGGGTTGGCGGCTTTGGACACCCAATTTACTCCTCTTTCAGGATTGCAAATGCATGTATCGTCGTGCCACTTTCGGATTGTGTCAGATTATTGGACTTCTAACTGCAGGAGCATTAGCCCAGATCTTGACAGTAAAACCTATAAAAGTTTCAATCGATACTCAAACTCTGCCGTCATCTGGTTTAGGCATCGAGAAATAGGGATTTGCTTTCAGTGAGCACCGCCAAGTGATGCCATCAGTATAACCAACGGGTCCGCCATTGCCGGT
>JAPKAJ010000130.1 GCA_028825345.1 Arenicellales bacterium
TGAGCGTAAGGAAATTCATTTTCAGTGACACCTGCAGGGTCAATGTGCATCCTTATGCTAATCAACGTTAGCACAACCGCAAAAATGGTTAATGTTCTTCTGTAAGACAATATATTCTTCATAGCCTGTATCTCCGCGGTAAAGAGTGTTTTGCTACATTCTACTAGGAGTGAAGCGGTCAATCATTGTCGTTCTCCAACTGGTAGCACTGGCAGCGGATTGGCGCCCGATATAGGAGTCCCCGTTTGTGCGGACCACATGGGCATAATCGAGGGCCCTGTTGTAGCCGACCTCATCCAAGGCTCGTACGACATCCATCATGTTCAAATCGCCGTCGTCTGGGAATCTTTCTTCATACCCGCTGCCCTTGGGAAGGCGGCCACGCACGTTGCGAAAATGTACGTGAAAGATTTTTCCCTGATCACCGAATCGCCGTATCCCTTCGAACACGTCTTCGCCCGACTCGTATCGTGTCCCCACGCAGAAAGTCATACCATTGTTTGGGCTCGGTACTTCCTTGAACAATCGCTCAAAATCCGCGAAGTTGCTCAAGATCTGAGGCGTTCCTCGTAACGGGGTAATGGGTGGATCGGCACCGTGCTGTGCCATTAAAACACCCGCGCTTTCAGCGACTGGCATGAGAATTTTATAGGTCTTCAGTAACTCTTCCCAAAGCAGTTGAACCCCTTCGCTGTCCTCTCCCCCGCTATCATCGTTTACAGTCGCCGAGTGGCGGTATGCTGGGAAAGTGTACCCGCCACGACCGGTGCGCTCCTCCCATCCCGACATTTCCGGATCAATCAATTGGCCAGCGTATTGACCCTGGAAATATCCAGGCTCCAAAAGTGCGCCCTGTCGATGGGGTTTTTCCAGCTCTGGTGGCAAGGGAAGCATCACCGGGATTCCAGCTGCTCCCACCATCTCCGTCACCTTACATACCTTGTCCAATTCTTCCACTTGGTTAAACTCGCCATCCCGATCTTCTCTAATCGCCCTTCCGCGTGTCGTAACACGTTCGATTTTCAGCCCTACCTTATCGAGCCTGTCGACCAATTTGTTGAGGCTGCTTTGTTCAAAAATGCCTGTCTTTCCATAATCCTCTATGAGGTTCAGGCTGGCGTCTACATGATCGATGCCGATCTGTTTCAGATAGTACAGATCCCGGTCGCCTTCACTTTCGAACCATCTTGGATGGATATATGCCGAAACGTACATATACGCAAACCTCCCTACGGTATCACTAAGTCAATCCCGGTCGCGGCCGCCGGTTCCTTAGCAGTGGAAAGCTTTGGTAATGGCAACTCGACTTCAAGATTCTTGTATGGTTCGCGAGTGACCATCACGCAATAATATGCCGAGGCATTCAAGTCTTGGCGAAGCCCAGAGACTTATCGATCAGGTTGAGCAGCTCGCGACCCTCCCGAAACCGTTCGAAATTTTCCAGGAATACATCTGCCATAGCTTCCTGGTGCCCCCGGTAGTCGCCGGACATATGCGGCGAGACAATCACGTTATCAAGATCCCAGAACGGGCTCTCGGCCGGTAGCGGTTCGGTGCAGAAAACATCAAGCCCGGCGCCCGCGATCTGATCGTCTTGAAGTGCTTTAAGAAGTGCAGCCTCATCGACCAGTTCCCCTCGCCCAAGATTAATAAAGCGCGCCGAGGGTTTCATGGCCGAGAACTGAGCGGCGCCAAAAAAACCCAAGGTCTGGGGTGTTAACGGTGTGACCAGTACAACGTAGTCCACCTCTGCCAGACAACTGTTCAGATCACTAACCCCGTGGACCCTGCCGAAATCCGGGTCGGAACCACGGGCTGAGCGACCTACTCCCGAGACAACGAAGTCCATCCTCTTGAGAATCCGTGCGATCTCTCGACCGATGCTGCCGACACCAACCACCAGCACCGACCGGCCCGCCGCAAGCTCGGTCCGGCGATACGACCAGCGGTGTTCGCGCTGTGCCGTGTAGGTCTCGGAAAATTCTTTGCCGAAAGCAAGGATCAGTCCCAGCGTGTATTCAGCCATGGCCCGGTCGAACACCCCCCGGGCATTGGTCAACAGAACATCACTGGCAACGAGTTCCGGGAACAGCACGGCATCCACGCCTGCCCCGCCCCATTGAATCCAGCGCAGGCGGCCGGCGGGCGGCCAGGCCTCCCGAAGTTCGGTGGCCCGGAAATTCCAGCCGAGGAGTGCGTCCGCTTTAGGCAGATGACGCTGAAGACTTGCAAGATCCGGTGCGCAGTGAATCCGGGTATGTTTCCTGATCCGGTCAATGCCGGGTATTTCCTCTGCTAACTCGACCCCGTGAATAACGAGGATGATATCGTCAGGCATCCGTATTCTCCAGACCGCATCTAATAGTGTTAGACAAATCAGTTACGCCTGCTGTCTGCGACGATTTTTAAGCCTATCACGTTGATAGCGCCGGATGGCTTAAGATGGAGCCCGCAGACGGATTCGAACCATCGACCTGCTGATTACAAATCAGCTGCTCTACCAACTGAGCTATGCGGGCTTTGTGAGACACGCAACAACGTGCGTGACGTATTTTACCTCCTGCGCATACCGACAGGCAGCAACGACAGAGACAGATGTTCAGCCGCTCTTGGGGCAGATTACGGGAGTGAGCTCAGCCATGGCGTCGGCCCAATTCAATTTGGCCAATTCTTCGCGGCGCTGCTCGGTAATCACATCTGGCACCTCGAGCCAGTAAAGTGGCCCCAGGGTGCGTACCTTCAGCCTGACATTGACTGGCAATTGCAGCCATTCCAGGCTTGCCGCATAGGCAACGGCCATGGGCTCCTGGGCGAAAGGTTGTAGCAACAATAGTTTCTCATCACTGCGTCTCAGGCTGGTTGCCCTTATATCCTGATCCTGTAATTTGATCCGGGCGTTATCACGGGCGATATCGGAGCCAAAAGGCCCAGCAACTACCTGATAAATGCGCTCCTCTCTTGCTGCGGTACGCTGGCGAGTCAACCCGTACCCGTGATTGACCAGCAAGCTCCAGCCGTTGTCGAGGGTTTCACGGGTTGCGAAAGGGCCGATCCGCAGGCAATCAGTCCGGGCACCGACCATAATCGCCTTTTCCGAGACCAGCTCCATTGAGTCAAGATTTACCCCTGGTTCGGCTTCTGGCAGATCTATTCCCGCCTGAGGTGTGGCATTGGTCGCCCATAGATAAAGGGTGCCATTGGCCAGGATCAGTAAAAAAAAGAGCCATTTCATGGTATTTCTCGGCTGACCTGTTCAATCCCCTGCAACACCAGGTCGGGCTTGATATCAGCCGCCCTGGTTAAAAGAGGGGCTATTGTCGTTGCCCAGCCCCCTGTCATCAATACAGCAAAGTCATCCCCCAGCTGCGCCGAGAATTCACTGAGAACCTTGTCAATTCCTCCGGCCGCAAAGACCAGAGCACCATTGCCGACAGCCGAACCGGTATCCGAATTGAACGCGCCCGAATACATTTTTAACTCACCGTGTAAATGACTGGCATGCTTAAGCAAGGCCTGGGTTGCGACCTGTGGGCCGGCGCTGATCACCCCACCCAGGAATTGCCCGTCGGCCAAAAGCGCATCGACCGTAATTGCGGTGCCACAATCCACCACGGCCAACGAGCCGCTTCGCTGATCACGCGCTGCGATCAATGCCAGCCAGCGATCACAACCTAAGGTGGTGGGATCCTGATAACAATTGCGCACCCCGTGCTGCGCACGCTGAGCGCTAAGAAAGGTTGGCTTTAATCCCCAAGCCTTATCACACCACTGCTGCAGTGGATCAACCACATCATCACCTGCGCTGTTGCAAACGATCACCCGCACCGGAGTTGTGACATCCCCCCAGGCACCAAAGTCCGTGGCAGACCCCTCGTTGCCAAACGGCTCTTCTACGGACCGGGCTTGTCCGCTCGATAGCGCCCACTTGATCCGGCTGTTACCCAGATCCACTAACAGGTTCATCGTTTGGTCTGCATGATTCGCTTCAACTTAAAGGTAACCCAAGGGGCTCGAATGATAGAGTGATATCGCCAGCTATTATCGGTGTAATAGAGTCGTCATCACAGCGAAGCCGATAACGGCCAAGCTCGTCGGCGCCCTCACCTACCCCGACCACGAACTCCCGCTGCGAGGCAGCCCGAATAACCTTCCCGCGAAAAATATCCAGCGCATTCCAGCCAGACTGGTCGGGCGTGAAGCCCCGGTTATCAAATCGTTCCAGCGCCCGAACCAGATCGGCCAGCACATAGGCAATCAGTTCTGTTCGCTGAGGCAGCGGCCCGTTAATCTGTGATGCCAAATCAGTTACCCCCTGACCTGTATCGAGGGATGCAAGAGAAGGGTCATCGATATTTAACCCAATCCCGATGATCGCGCAGACCTCTTTATCGGCACTTGAGTTCAGCTCCACCAGTACCCCACCGAGTTTTTCGCCCGACGCAAAAAGGTCGTTGGGCCACTTCAAGCCAACTTGGTCGGCGCCGAGTTCGCGTAACCGGCTCGCCAATGCGAGGCCGATGGAAAGGCTAAGACCCCCTAACTGGGCAGCCCCTTTGCAAAAGCGCCAGCCCATCGACAGCATCAAATTACGATAAGGCGAGCCCCGCCAGGAGCGCCCGCGTCGGCCACGGCCGGCACTTTGAAACTCACTGATACAAACCTGGCCGTGTAACTCACTGTTGCCAGCCTGGCGGGTCAGCCAATTACTGGTTGAATCCACGCTATCCAGCAGAACAACCTGATCGACAAACGGAAACCCTCTGATCGTCAGAGCAGATTTGAGCTGCGCCTCTTCCATAGGATCGACCGCTAAGTCCAACTGGTAACCAGGCGAGGCGGTCGCCTGAAACTGAAGGCCATCTGCCTCCAGTTCTGAAAGATATTGCTTTACTGCCGACTCACCGATCCCAACTGCCAAGGCAAGCTCGGCGACACTCGCAGGCTTTGCCGTACTCAACGCCCGTGCCAGCCGGGTGCGCTCAGTCGTCATCGTTGTTGGTCTGCTGCGATCGTCCCCGCAGGCGTTCAAGCTTTTCCCGGATCTTGATCTCAAGACCGCGATCCACTGGGTAATAAAAACGCTGACCTTGCAATGTGTCGGGCAGGTAAGTCTCCCCCTGAACATAGCCCTGGGGCTCATCGTGTGCATAGCGATATTTTTCGCCATGGCCCAGTTCTTTAGCAAGCCGGGTTGGGGCATTGCGCAGATGCAAAGGCACCTCCTGGGTGCCCGTCTGTCGAGCCACTTGCAACGCAGCGTTGAGACCTTTATAGACCGCGTTACTCTTTGGGGCGCAGGCCAGATAGACCAACGCCTGAGCGATCGCCAATTCGCCCTCTGGAGAACCCAGACGCTCGTAGGTCTGCGCAGCATCCAGCGTCAAACTGAGTGCTCGCGGGTCGGCATTACCGATATCCTCGCTGGCCATGCGAATTGCCCGTCGGATGATATAACGCGGGTCGCAACCGCCGTCGATCATTCGCGCAAACCAGTACAGCACAGCATCCGGATCAGTACCACGCATCGATTTATGCAGCGCTGATATCTGGTCGTAAAAAAGATCGCCGCCCTTATCAAAACGACGCAAGGGCGTGCCGATCACCTCCGGTAATACCCGGTCGGTAAGTTCATGCCCATTGTCTGTCGCCGTGGCAAACTGAGACCCTATTTCAAGAAAATTCAACAGACGACGCGCATCACCATCAGCCGCATCCAGTAGGCAGTCCCGGCCATAATCTGACAGAGTCAGGTTCAGCCGTCCCAGGCCTCGCTCACAATCAGACAGCACGCGCTCCAGGAGCGATTGCAGGTCCTCGCGGGCCAACGCCTTTAACACATAGACGCGTAGCCGTGAGAGCAATGCATTGTTGAGCTCAAAAGCCGGATTCTCTGTGGTGGCGCCAATCAGCACCAAAGTGCCATCTTCCACGTGCGGTAAAAACCCGTCCTGCTGCGCCTTATTGAAACGATGGACTTCATCAACAAACAACACCAGCTTGCCCGGCAACGCTTTGGCTTGCGCCACGACCTCGCGCACATCCTTAACTCCGGCGGTCACTGCAGAGAGCACCTGAAAGCGGGCGTCGCAATAGTGCGCCACCATCCGCGCCAGCGTGGTTTTGCCCGTGCCCGGTGGCCCCCAGAGCACCATCGAATGCACGTGCCCACCTACCAGCGCCTCGCGCAACGCCGAACCCGGACCAATCAGATGCGATTGGCCGAC
>JAPKAJ010000131.1 GCA_028825345.1 Arenicellales bacterium
TGGTTATCAGCTTCTCCGGGCTGATTGTACGTGCGCTCGAGGTTGAGTCTTTGGTGATGAATTTCTACCGGTCAGTTTTCTTGATGTGCGCGGTCGTTATTCTGCTGGTTGTCAAATATCGTGGCGCCACGGTGGTTCGGGTGATCGGGGTCGGTTGGCCTGGAGTGTTTGCAGGGTTGCTACTGGCCGGGGCAGCCATCACATTTTTGCAGTCTCTCACTCATACCACGGTCGCCAACACACTATTTATTCTGGGGGCCATTCCGTTTTTTACAGCGGCGCTGGCATGGGTGTTTCTGAAAGAGCAGCCCAGGCGGGCAACCTTGGTCACTATGGTTGTCGCCTTCCTGGGAATCACTGTGATGATGGGGGAGGGGTTTGGTATTGGATCAGTTTACGGCAACGCCATGGCGTTGCTAACCGCACTGTGCTTTTCCATTTACGCAGTTCTGGTACGTCATAACCGTCAGGTAGACATGCTGCCGGCGATACTCATTTCTACTTTCTTTATCATGGTTGTGGTGGCGCTGGTCCGTTACGACGCACTGCAGATTTCCAGAGGTGACCTACTACTGTGCATGCTTTGGGGTGGTGTGATGTCCGGTTTTACCAGCGCCTGCTTCATAGCCGCATCGCGTCACATTGCAGCTGCGGAGCTGACGATCTTTATGCTGTTGGAATTTGCTCTGGGCCCAATATGGGTCTGGTTGTTTATCAACGAGGTGCCGTCCCGTTGGACCCTGACCGGAGGCGCTCTGGTGATATCTGCTGTTCTGGCCCGATCCTGGATGGAGTTTCGCTCGCGCTACTCCTCTCGCCCAGTTGGTTGATCGGACCTGGCGGTAGGGTGCCTATTCTTGTAGTGGTTTAGGGATCACCCCTTTGTCACTACCAACGACGCGGGTCTGGCGCATGCGACGGCGCCAGCGGTCTGCGTCATATCCCGTGCCGCGATGCAATATGCAGCGGTTATCCCAGATCACGGTATCACCTGGCTTAAAGGCAAGGCTAAGAATGTGCTCTGGTGCAGTGGCATGCTCAAGAAGCGTATCGAGAAGTTGTCTGCTATCTATTCCCGACTGGCCAGGAATCGATCGGGCGTGCGAGCCGATGTAATAGTTCTTCAGGCCGTTTACCGGGTTGGTTCGAACCATTGGGTGCATTACCGGCGGCAGCGATGCGGCATGATTGGGATTGACCGGTGCGATCGGACCTCGGGAAAAAAGATAGTCATGAACAACGTGCAGCGGTTCTATCCGCTCACGCATCTCGTCGGATAACCGCGCATACCCAGCACGCATACTGGCAAATTCGGTCTGACCACCTTCGCCGGGTACCTCATAGGCATGCAGGATAGAGACAAAAGACGGGACCTCGCGAAAAGAGGAATCTGAATGCCACAACTGGTTGCCGCTCTGATAGCGGGTGTTGGCACTGATGTTGTCAAATTTTGATCCGTCATCCTGGATGTTGCCCACCGTACCAAAGTAACTGACCTCACCAGTGCTTCCAAGGCGAACGTGCTCTGCCTCAGGCGTGCCCAACAGGCGGGTAAAGGCAAGCTGCTTTTCATCGCTCATATCCTGCCCAGAAAAGCACAGTACTGAATAGTCGTCGATAGCCTGGCGAATAAAATTCAGACTATGGTCGTCCATGCTGTCTGATAACTCGATACCGCATACCCGGGCACCCAAGTCCGCATGCAGAGACTGAATGTTAGGTTTGTTCATTAGTTGGCAGTGTAATCAGTTATGGAATAACCGGTAAACGCGGTGCGGCGCATTTCTCGGCGAAAGCCATGATAGTCGTTTACCGCATAGTGCTGGGTCGAAAAATTATCCCAGATTACCACCATGCCTTTTGCCCAGCGGATTCGACAGCAGAATTCCGGCTGAGTCGAATACTGAAAAAGTGATTCCAGAATCGGCCGGCTTTCGGCCTCGCTCATCCCATCGAGGCGCAGCGTATAGGTGGGATTGATATACAGTCCTTGCCGGCGGGTGGCGGGATGGGTGAGCACAGCAGGGTGAAAACGCTCGCGGTCCGCATCTGGGTCACCTCGGCGGGTAAAGCCGCGCATCGATTGCTCTTCAACCGGTGGCGCCCATTTGATCCCGTAGGGTTTGCCCACGTGGATCGCGTTGCGGTTTTCCAGAAGATTACAAAGTGGCTGGGCAAGTGAATCCCACGCAGCTTGCTGGCTACAAAAGAGCGTATCTCCGCCGTGAGGGGGCACTTCTAGTGCACAGAGCACTGAGCCACTGGGCGGTTGCTCAAGAAAGCTGAGGTCTGTGTGCCAGCCCCCACCAAAGACGCCGGATCGCTCGCTTGCTTCTTTGATTACATAAGTCATCTCCGGGTTCGCATCAGGCCCTGGCGCGTAGGGGTTGATCATTGGTTTGCCGAAGACTTCAGACAAGCGCTTATGCCCAGAAACATCGAGGTGCTGGTTGGGAAAGATAAGCACCAGGTACCGGTCCAATGCATCGCGCAGGGCACCGTGAAGATCATTGGAAATGGGTTGCTTTAAATTGAGGCCGGATATTTCTGCCCCAATGTTTCCAGTGATGGGAGCGATCTGCATGTAGAGATTTTTCTCGAATTTTGGTGTCAGAGCAGGGTTAAGTACTGCGCCTAACAGGCTTTATTCCAAGCCAAGATCTGGCCACACAACGGGGAACAGATCCTCAGGCATACGCATGCCTGGCTGCACACCCAGGTCTTTCAGGGGTGGCGAGGTTTCCCCCGGGCGCTCAAAGTAGACCATGTCGTCACCAAGCCAGCGCGTTGAAAAAGCCCGACGTTGGCTTTTTGTTTCGGCCGCCGTTGTGCCATGCAAGGTTCGAAAATTAAAAAACAGGGTATCACCGGGCTCCAGCTCAAAAGCGCGAAGATCCTCTTCCTGGAATGCGTCTTCAAGGGGTGCAACGCCAGACATGGTGGGATCATCCAGAACATAATCGGAGCCGTCGAAAAAATGACGTGGGTAATAAAGTTGCCCGGATCGATGTGACCCGGCCAAAAAGCGCACTGCTGTGTTTGCTGGTATGAAGTCTAGCGAGACATAGATACTGACATTCTGCCAGCCGTCTACACAGTAGTAGGGCAGATCATGATGCCAGGGAGTGGCAGTCTGCGTGCCTGCGTCTTTGCAGAAGACGTGCTCATGAAAAAACTGAGCGGACGTTGACCGCATGAACTGGCAGGCCATTGATGCGGCAGCCGATGAACCGACAAATTCTGTGTATTCTGGAATGCGATGCCAGTTGCAGTAGCTGTCAAAAAAACGACCTTTTCCGCCAGGTGCTACGCTATCGCACGGAAAAGCGTAGTCGTTTGGGTAATCCATGTTGCGCTGCAGTCCAGCCCGTAACTGATCAACCCAATCTGCAAACGCACCGCGTAGCAGTACGACGCCATCACTTTGGAACGTAGCGATCGCGTCAGCGCTGACATCACAGGCAGGTGGTGCACCTAGGGCCTGGATGATCTCGCTATGAGGTCGCCAATCGACAGTGACAAGGTTGCCTTTTTCTTCCGATATCTGCACAAGTTCGTTCTCTTTTTAAAAATGGAATCAAGCCCACTTGGCTTGTTACGCTCCCGCACCATCGTGAGTCGGAGTTAACCCCCGGCAATTTACCACGAAATACACGAGATAGAATCTGCTGGGCCACTTGGTTGGGCTAATGTTGGGCTTAGCGGATTTCCTGTTATGACAGAACAAAAGAGCGTGCAATAAGGTGTGCTCAGGTGCCCGCAGAAGAAGGTGAATGTTCACCAAGATCCGCATCAGTCCGAGAGACACCTTAGCTATCGTAAGGCGGGCGAGGGCTTATGTTTCTGCGCTCCGGCAGGCGTAGAGACCTGCACGGCGTTGCGCCAGGTTTTCAGGTCGATAAGCATATCAAGGCTATTTTTCAATTTGCGCGATTCGATGATTTTGGTGCGGTCCCTGTGGGTATTAAAGTGGAAGTACGCACGAAGCGTATCCCGTAATTGCACCAGCCTTACGCTTGAGTGACATAGAAATCGATAGCCTTTAGCGCGGATCGGGATTTTCATAACTGCTATTTTGAGGCGTAGAACATTCCCCAGCGCTGATTACTGACTCGCGCGCGTTCAATTTTTTTGAGCCAGTCATTCTTCAAACTGGTTCGATCCGACTGAGCGATGTCCAACGAGTTAATCGTATCAAGCTCCGTTTTACAGAACCGGATGAAGTCTTTGGTTCGATCGAATGTTTCAATAAATCCAAATCCAGCGACATCCAACAGCTTTCGATAGTCTGAAACAGTGCAGAGGTGGTAGCCCCGGTTTTCTACATAAGCCGAGAAATCGCTCTGCCATGGTTTTTCATCACAACAATAATCGGTAAACAGCAGTTTGCCCGATGGTTTAAGTGCAGTGTACAAATTCGAGAACAGTTTTTGTTTGTCATGTATGTGCAGAAATACATCTCTGCTATAGATGGCGTCATAGTAGTTTTGAACGTAAAGTTCTAGGCAATCCTGATTTCTTAGTTGAACCCGATTTTTCAGCCCTGTTTGTGCCAAGCGTTCGCGCGCCAGCGCCAGCATATTTTCAGAAAGATCGATAGCGTCAACGTCAAGGCCAAAATCCTGTGCCATTAAAAATGCACTTCCGCCGAGGCCGCATCCTACATCGAGAACCCGTGCGTAGGCAGGTAGGTCGAGTTTTTTAATCAATCGGGTTGCGCAACGCGCCCCCCCAGGGCTTACAAAATTAGTTCCGTAAACCAACTCGTATTTGAGTATCGAATCACGCGTATATTGGCCAGCATCCAAAAACGACTGACAAGCGCTACCTGACTCATGCATTGGGGCCATGGTCCACCGCGCCGAGGTGCTGTGAAAATTCTTGTGTTGCCATCAGATCGCGACAGCGGTTGAGTCGTCCCACTGCATAGGCCCAGAAATCATCCGCCGGGTTTTTATTGGCATGTTGCACGACACCCCAGAGTGTCCACAAGAGGTCGCACATGGCTTTGTACATGACTATTCGGCCTACATCGAAAGGTCTTGGCTCTTGACCAAAATAAGCCGACATGAAAATGCGTTCCTGCTCCGGTGAAAAAGAGCCTTCGACTGCTAAGTCTCCGAGGTCCCACATCGGGTCATTGTTTCCCGCATATTCAAAGTCGATGATAAAGACTCGATCTCCATCATCGATGCAGTTTTCGACCATTGGATCACAGTGGCAGGGCCGTTTGGGCAGGGGGTGTGAAGAAAGGGCGGCGCGAACTGATTTCGCGCTATCGTGCACATCCGAATAGCCATCGGGTAGGTCAGCATTCAGTTGATTCAGTACGGCTAAGTACTGATCAATTTGTTCGAAGAGTTCAAATTCGCCCTCAAATAGTTGAGGACTATCGTGCAGTTGACGAAACGCTCGACCAGCTCTTTGCAGTACGCCCTTGTCTTTGAATTTTTCAACATCCAGAGTAACCGCATTTTCAATGTAGCGCGTCACCATTGTGCCGGTCTTGGCATCAAAGAAGACAATTTCTGCGTTGACTCCTGCGTTAGACGCCACCTGGGCGTTTTTCTCCTCGGCGGCTCGGTCAATGTAGTCACTCGTGCCCTCGCCAGCGAGGCGCAGAACAAAGTCACCAACTGGTGAGTTGACTCGGTAATTTATGTTGGTCAGGCCGCCGAGGCGTTCAACCGCGAGGTCTTCGGGGTTAAATTGTGCAAAGGGTCCAACAGTCGCTAGAGCATCTCTGAGAGCGTCATCCATCGCGTGATTTTCCTTTTTGAAAGGGCTTCTTGAGTAGAAGCCAGGTCATTCAGCCGGCTACATCGAGACCTCACTAGGTTAAGACGTGGTTGAGGCTTTGACGCTTTGCCGGAATGTGTTCAGCGCCTCCTACCCTCTGGGTAACAGATTGTCAGGATCATAAAGACCTTTGCAGCCCACTGCCTCTACTCTTATGGGGAATGGTTCGTCAAAGTACTCCATGATCAGTTCGCGCCCCTGTTCAGCATAGGCTTTTGGCAGGTACCCCAGGGCGATATTCTTACCAACAGAAGGGCCATAAGCGATGCTGGTGGCATAGGAGCGTCGACCGATATCATCGATCAGAACCTGGTTGGTGCCTGGGTCCAGGATCGGCCATTGACCCACCGGGTAGCGGGCGATCCCCTTCGAATCTATATTGTCCGTCATAACCATCGTGCAAAGATAAGCTGGTT
>JAPKAJ010000132.1 GCA_028825345.1 Arenicellales bacterium
GGGATGGATAACTCTTTTTTCGGTTCACTCATTGTTGTCTCCAGTTTAATTCTGGATAACTTCTAAATAATTGTTATTAAATAATAAATTATTGAAAGGTGAGACTATATAATTGAAAAAAGATAACGGATCTATCTATCATTGTGCCAGGTATGTTGAGCAAGATGCAGGTCAGTATAGGAGAATTGCGGCTATGAAAAAACACGATGTTATGGCGATAAAGCCTAAAGTGCTCGCTGACCACCAGCGTGAGGCGTTTTTCGAAAGAGGCTACCTCGTCATTAACGAGTTTCTTGATCAGAAGTGGCTTGATCGAATCTGGGAGGTCACCAATAGCATTATCGAACAAAGCAAAGAGGTCTATGAATCGGACGGCAAGTTTGATCTTGAGCCGGATCACAGTGCACAAGATCCCCGACTACGTCGATTGACTTATCCAACCGCACATCACGATCTGTACTGGGAATTCGCCAGTCGTGGCCCAATCGTTGATGTTGCTGAGGATCTACTCGGACCCAATGTCGTTTTTCACCACTCCAAACTGAACTTCAAGTGGTCTGGTGGCGGTGAAGAGGTTAAGTGGCATCAGGATTATCCATTTTACCCACAGACTGGTTATTCGATTTTGGCTATCGGGATGTACCTCAGCGATGTCGATGACGAAATGGGTCCGATGGGCGCTATACCCGGGAGCCATATCGGCCCGATATATGACCATTATTCCGAAGATGGCGAATGGACCGGTGCCTTGCGCGAAAAAGACTTAAAAGGGTTGCCGATGGATTCTGTAAAGTGGATGCCGGGCAAAGCGGGAACCATCACTGTGCATAACGCGCGGACCGTGCACGGCTCAATGCCTAATTTCTCGCCAAGGCCAAGACCGTTGTTGATCAATGCCTACTCATCGGCCGATGTACTGCCACTGACCGCGTTTCCGGGCTCTGAGAGCGCGCACAACTGCACATTGATACGGGGTACAACGCCGACGCAGGTAGAACTTGAAGCCAAAGCGTGTACGTTACCGCCTGACTGGTCCGGCGGTAATTACACCTCAATATTCGAAAAACAGCAGACAGCAAACTAAGATGGATCATAGGTAATGAATATGCCCACGAACCAGGGGCAAGCTACCAGTCAGAGCCTGTCCAACGGCATGTTGGAAGATAATTATCCACGCAATATGTGGTGGATTGCCGCGCGCGGTGATGAAGTCGGCGAGAAACCTTTGGCCCGTTGGTTGCTGGAAAAACCCGTGGTCCTGTATCGGCTTAAAGATGGCACACCGGTTGCGTTGGATGACCGCTGTCCACACCGTTGGACACCGTTGTCCGCCGGACGCGTCGTTAATGATCAACTCATCTGTCCTTATCACGGAATTGAGTTTGGCAGCGATGGGCGATGCACCCGTATACCTACCCAGGATACGATTCCAAATAGCATGAGAGTGCGTAGTTATCCATTGGTCGAATCAGGCGCGTTTGCCTGGATCTGGATGGGTGACCCAGAGAAGATCCCAGCGTGTGACCCTCCTGTTGATATGTCCTATACCGCAGATCCCAATTGGTCAGTGGTACTGGGGTACTATGAGGTGGCTGTAAACTGGGTCTTAATTCGGGAAAACGTTCTGGATCTCACACATATTGCCTATCTGCACAGCAAAACCTTCAAGCAGGATGATTGGGCGAGCGTTCCTCAAGTCTCTATGGATGGCGATACCGTGATCTATCGGCAGGACTTTGATCTGGCTCCGCTCAGCCCACTTTTTTGTCATGCGATGGGTTTTAGTGAAACCAAACCGGTAAAGCGTGAGCAGGAGGGCCGCATGCCGTCCCTGGCAGTATCGTTTTCCGATTGGAACGTGCATGACCCAGAACCACAGCCTGGAGTTCGAGCCGACTTTTTGATGCGCGGGTGCCATATTGTGACGCCATCCCAGCGAGGCAAGACACATTACTTCTGGGGAGCAGCCTTCGATATTCCCGATATTTCTACAGAGCTGTGTGAGCGCACTCGGGCAAGTGTCACTGAGGCATTTGACGAGGATCAGGCTCTGCTCGAGAAGCTTTATGCCCAGGTCAGCATGGATCCTCGTGGAGTTGATTACCCCGAGATTGGCCGGCTTGGGGATACGGCCGGGGTACGGGTACGCCAAGTGCTTCAAAGAAAACTGGCGGCAGAAGGTAGATCACTCAGCGGATAGTACAAAGCCTGAATATTAGCGCTAAATTAGAAGAAAATTTTAAACATGCTAAGTGAGCGACAACGCGATTATCGACACGAATACCGGTCGCGTATTGATAGCTGGTACAACGGGCCGGTCCACGTATTTCTAATTTATGCCATTGGCCTCACTGCACTATGGTTGTACGCTCAGCATTTAGAGAACGTGCGTTGGTGGGAATGGCTTTCAGTGCCAGTCTTTCTCCTGGGTTGTAATATATTTGAGTGGTATCTGCATCTGAAGATTATGCACCGACCGCAAAAATCCAAAGCCTTGCGGGCTATCTATAATCGCCACACCCTACAGCATCATCAGTTCTTTACAGATTCTGAGATGCGTTTTCGCGATCAGAAGGACTGGCGGGTGACCTTTTTCCCACCTTATGCATTGGTAGTATTTATCTTGATCTCAATACCGGGGGCCCTACTGTTCTATTTTTTGCTGACACCTAATATCGGCTGGTTGTTTATCTGCACCACAACCGGTATCTACCTTGTCTATGAATTCATGCACTTTTGCTGCCACATCGATGAAAACCGGTTTGTTCGATATGCGCCTTTGGTGAATACACTGCGTCGTCACCACACCGCCCACCATCATTCACGACTGATGATGGAAAAGAACATGAACCTGACTTTTCCGATTGCAGACTGGCTGCTCGGAACATCGGATCTGGACCGGGGCTTGCTGGGGCATCTTTTCAATGGTTACAGCGAGCGGTATCTCAAGGCCGATCTGCGCGGCCACGCTCAGCGCCCTGATCGGGCTGCCGCAGAACCGATCACCGGCTGATCCAAAGAGTCTATGCCGACCCATATCAAAATCATTGTCTCGGTCATTACGCTTGCGGTTGGCGGAGCGTTTTATTTTTCTGAAAGCCACTATGGGGAGGCGATCCTTGGCTGGGTGGGAATAGGGTTATCGGTGTTTATGGTTATTGCCATGTGGCTGTTTCGTGAGCCGGGTCAGCGAAACTGATATTGTGGTATGAAACATTATCTAGGGTGTCGAACCATCGACGGCATTATTGTTACTGTTAATGGTGTCCCGCTGGATCCGCGCTATGACCTTGAGAGGTTTACTGAGCTGGGTTTTGAGTGGTCCTATAAGGGCGATTCTCCACAGCAGTTAGCCCTGGCGCTGATTGCCGACTGCGTTGGGCCAGATCAGGCCCGCCGGTGGTCAGAGCCATTTATGGTCAAGGTGGTTGCGCACCTTGATAATGACTGGCGGTTGACTGACGCCGATATCCGCACTGCCATGGCGTGTGTGAACGCTGAACTCACGAATGACTGATGATAGTTTCCGGTATTCAAAATAGTTTTTCAAAGACTCATGGATAACAAAGAACTTGTTCGCATGGTTTACCGGGGGGTATATCCAGGCGCCACATCGACAGTCAAAATATTCCGCCGAGGAATCGAGCAATCTCCCTATGCTGAAAAATGGATTACTGAGGACACCATTTATTCGATATACGCAAGTCGTTTGTCTGCGGTGGGGACAGATCAGGATGACCCTTTGGATAAGTACTGGAAATTGCGGCGCAACATCATGCTTTACGATATTCCGGAAAGACCGATCGATATCCGGGGTCCAGATGCGGCCCGTCTTTTGGAAAAATCCTTTACCCGCAAGATCAGTGATCTGAAAGTTTGGAGGGCACGTTATGGCATTATCTGTGCGCCCAATGGCGGGCTTGTGATGGATGGCGTGCTGATCCGGTTGGCCGAGGACCATTTCTGGTATGTCGAGGCTAATGGTGACACTGCGAAATGGTTCTTGGCGTTGTCTGATGGGATGAACGTCAGCATAAGCGATCCAAAATCGAGAGTGCTTCAGGTCCAGGGGCCCAACTCACTCAAGTTTCTCGATGCGGCAGCACCTGGACAGATGCCCGAGAACTTTGGCTACTTTCATGCAGGAATGTTTGATTTTGATGGCCAAAGCCTCTTGGTCTCGCGAACCGGATGGACCGGAGAATTGGGTATCGAGATTTATGGCCATGCTCAGCTAGATCATTCGGCATTGTGGGATTACCTTTTTAAAGTGGGCGAGGCTTTTCAACTGGAACGTGCCGGTAGTGCATCCCTGGGGTTGCGGCGTATTGAGGCGGGTATTTTGGATTACCAGTCGGATATAGACCTCACCATGACCCCTTATGATGCAGGATTGGGCGACTATGTGGATTTGTCGAAAGGGGAGTTTGTTGGCCGACAAGCACTTGAATACGTCAATAAGTCATGTCGACTCTATGGTTATGTTAGTGAGACAGCCATGCCCAACTCTGGACTGGAGATTTTTCAGGGCAATAACAAGGTTGGTATAACCAAGAGTAGTTGCTGGTCACCTACCCTGGAAAAAGGAATCGGATACGTGGTTTTTGATCATCCAGATGCGGTGGGGGAAGACTGGTTTGGCAAGACCCTTTCTCTTTATGATTCAGACCGTCAGCATCATGACTGTGTGATTGTCAAACCGCCCTTTTTTGATAACGAGAAGAAAATTCCCCGGGGCTTATCTGATGAGTTATCTTTTAAAGATTAGATACCCCTTTACAAACTTTTAGCTAAAGAGTTGTTGGTTATGTTCCAGGTTGAGTCCGATAGCGTCCAGGTAATAGACTCGATTTACCTGAAAGCCAGCACCGTTGGGTTAAGTCTTGTAGATCACTAATTGGATGGAACACTTATGACATCTCAGAATCGCATACGTAATCTTTTTGAACTTGAAGGAAAGGTCGCTTTGATCACTGGCGCCAGTAAGGGAATCGGTGAGGCTATGGCCAGAGGCCTTGCCGAGTTTGGCGCCAAGGTGGTGGTCAGCAGCCGCAAGGCGGATGCGGTTGAGGCTGTAGCCGAGTCGTTCAGAGCGGATGGCCTGGAGGCAAGCGGCATTGCGGCCAATATGGGCCGGATCGAGGATATCGAAGCGCTGGTGGCTAAAGTTGTCGGGGTATACGGTGGACTGGACATTCTCATTAATAACGCGGCAACCAATCCAGTCTACGGCCCAATACAACAGACCGATGAGCGCGCGTTTGACAAGATCATAGACGTCAACCTCAAGGGCCCGTTTGCGCTGTGCAATAAGGCCTATCCGATTCTCAAGGATCGCGGCGGAGGCGCCATCATACATATCAGCTCGATCGGCGGACTGACACCAGAGCAGGGTATCGGTATGTACAGTGTCAGCAAGGCGGCATTGATTAATCTCACTAAGGCAATGGCCCAGGATTGGGGTCCCGACAATATACGGGTGAATGCAATCTGTCCGGGCCTTATTAAAACCAAGTTCAGCGAAGCGCTGTGGAGCGATGAGGCGAATCTAAAGCGGTTTCTGCACAGCATTCCGTTGGGCCGTCTGGGTAGGGCTGATGACATCGCTGGGCTTGCGGTTTATCTGGCCTCGGATGCGTCGGCATACTGCACCGGTGGGGTGTATATGGCCGATGGGGGGTACGCGGCTTCTTAACGATCAGATAGTTGTCACCTGATACCAGTTTGCAGGTGGCAGTCACAGGGCGATGGCGTGCCAAGCTGACGTTGGGGCTAAGCGTCGGATATGTACACGGTTATCTCAATGAGCCGCTTTTCCCGGCGCAAACTGATGAGGATGTTCACAAGATAACCATCGGTAGCAGGAGGTGCGGTGGCTGGGTTGCCAGATGATAAGTGGGGCGAGGTGGTTGCCTGTTTTATCCGCAGTGAGTCTGCTGATGCGCTTGATCCAGCTGAACTGCATGCTCATTGCCGCAAGCATCTGGCTTCGCAGAAAAAACCAACCGTATGGTGCGCCGTGGGTGCATTTCCCCTAACTGGATCTGGAAAGATTCAAAAATTTCGCTACGTGAGAGATATCTCGCTGGGCAATACCAACCGCTCATAAACAGATAAAAAAATAAAGAGGCAGCTCGCATGCAGATAGAAGGAAAAAACATTGTGGTCACCGGCGGTGCCAGCGGGATCGGTAAGGCACTGGCGGAA
>JAPKAJ010000133.1 GCA_028825345.1 Arenicellales bacterium
GCCAGGGCGTGGCTGCCCGAAACTGCCTTGGAACACCGCGCCCCTGCCATCCTTGAGTACCTGCCTTATCGTAAGCGCGACGGTACCGCTTTGCGCGATGAATCCACCTACCCCATATTTGCCGGCAATGGTTACGCTGGAGTCCGAGTGGATATATCTGGCACTGGTGAATCTGATGGCGATTTTGATGACGAGTACTCGCCCAGAGAATTAGCCGATGGTGTCGAAGTCATTGCCTGGATCGCAAAGCAGGACTGGTGCGACGGCAACATCGGCATGATGGGTATCTCCTGGGGCGGGTTTAACTCCCTGCAGATTGCGGCCTTGAACCCACCGGCACTGAAGGCTGTCATCGCTATTGGCACAACCGTCGATCGCTATAACGATGACATCCACTACAAGAACGGCTGCTTACTTTATTCCAATGCCTGGTGGTCTGCTGTCATGCTGTGTTATGCATCGAGACCCCCGGACCCTGCTCTGGTAGGCGAGTGCTGGCGCGATATGTGGCTGCATCGCCTTCAAACCCAGCCCTTTCCACTTGAGACATGGTTATCCCATCAGCGCCGGGATGACTACTGGCGCCACGGCTCGGTGTGCGAGAACTACGCCGCGATAACGACTCCCGCGCTGGTAATCAGCGGCTGGGCTGACGGCTATATCAACGCACCCCCAGCTGCCGCTCAAAATTTCGCAGGCCCGGCCAAAGCAATCAATGGTCCATGGATACACCAGTATCCCCACTTTGCTTATCCACACCCGCGGATGGATTTTCTTAACGATGCATTGCGCTGGTGGGATCATTGGCTAAAAGGGTGTGACAACGGAGCTGATGCGCTGCCGTCCTACCGCGCCTATATCTCCGAAGGCGTCCATCCGTCTCTTCCTCGGACGCATGAGCCAGGACGCTGGGTCGCCGAAGAGTGCTGGCCTTGCAAAGATATATCGACGGTTGGCTTTTTCCCTGCCAACACCTCAGATCTCGCCGACTGTCCGGGCACAACCACCAACCTGACAATCTGCTCACCGCTGGATACCGGAACTGCAGCTGGAGAATTTTTCCCCCTTAAACCCGATGAGGAGCTTGCCGGCGATCAGACCGGTGATAACGCCGGCTCGCTCGTTTTCCAAACCGCGGTACTTGACCAACCTGTCCAAATCCTTGGGCAACCGACAATGACCTTACGGGTTTCGATCGATCAACCGGTGGGCCATCTCGCGGTGCGCTTGCTGGATATACATCCAGACGGGTCTTCTTTTCGAGTCAGTTGGGGGGTGATCAACCTAACCCACCGCACGAGTGATGCGAACCCCAAGCCGGTAGAGTCGGGCAAGATCATGGATATTACGTTAAGCCTCGACCAGTGTGGTTACCGCTTCCCTTGTGGGCACCGCATCGGTCTTGCCATATCGACGGCATACTGGCCTATGGTGATGCCGGGGCCTTATCGGGTCACGGCCTGTATCGAAACTGGCCATCACACTCGTCTTGATTTACCAGTACGGTACGGCAATGACACCTATGAGATGCCTGAACCCGATGACCCTAATCCACTGCCCGAGTACATCCAACATCGTCCGGCCGAATACCGCCGATGGGTAACACACGGCTGCGATAACAACGCTACCCAACTACAAGTCATTGACGATACTGGTGAGGAAGAAATACCAGATCACGGAATGCGGATACGCCACCGCCACGAGGACTGTTGGTCGATTATCCCGGATGACCCACTGAGCGCTTCATCCAGATCCCTGTATTACTGCTGGATGTCGCGCGACGGATGGTCTATTCGGACCGAAACCGAAACCACCATGTCGTGTGATGTCGCAAATTTTTATATTTCGGCCAAGATTAGCGCCTTTGAAGGCGACACAGTCGTCCACGCTCGTGAATGGGAGAGAATCATTCCTCGTGACCTTCTGTGATGACTGTCTTTGGGGGCATGTCCCGGGAAGCAAGCTTGGTGGGTGCTTTTCCCGGAAATAAAGAACAATCAATCATTTGGTATAAATAAGATGCTAATTCAATGTTTATTATTGACTTTCAGTGCCAGTCAGCATTAACTTCTAGATATCGTTGCGACAATGGTCAACGTAGAGCGTCGTCACTGAAACACGTCGCCAACCGAAAACATACTAAATACACCTAAGGAGATGAGATAAATGTACGAAAGACAAAGATCTGAAATCGATCAGCTACAGGCCCGAGTGGCCAAAGGTAAGTTGAGCCGACGGGAATTTCTCTCCCGTATTTCGGCGATGGGACTGGGCGCCATGGCGCCTGGACTGTACATGCAAAGTGCTCTGGCCGCACCAAAACAAGGCGGACGCTTTCGCCAGGGCGTGACCGGCGGCGCAACCAGCGACGTGCTGGACCCGGGTCAAATCCTTGACCACTACATGCTGAACGTACAGTTCGGCCAATTGCGCAACAATCTGACCGAAGTTGCCCCAGATGGCAATCTGGTTCCTGAACTGGCGGAAAGCTGGGAAGGAAGTAACGGGGCCAAGACATGGAACTTCAAAGTTCGCCAGGGTGTCGAGTTCCACAGCGGAAAATCGTTGACTTCAGAAGATGTGGTGGATTCGCTTAATCATCATCTGGGAGAAGCGTCTAAATCTGCCGCCAAAGGGCAGTTAAATGCAGTCGTCTCAGTCAAGGCTGATGGCAAGTACGGCGTGGTGGTAGAACTCAGCGGCGGGGATGCCGACTTCCCGTTCATCCTCACTGATTATCATCTGTTGATCTGCCCCTCTAATGGCGATGGCACTATTGATTGGCAGTCAGGTATTGGCACCGGCGGCTTCAGTCTCGTCGAACATAACGCTGGCGTACGTACGCTGACCAAGGCCAACCCAAACTATTGGAAACCCAATCGACGTTTCTTTGACGAAGTTGAAACCCTGCAGATCGCTGACTCGGCTGCCCGGGAAAACGCTTTGCGTACCGGCGAACTCGATGCCATGAACAACGTTTCTGCAAAAACAGCAGATCTGCTCAAACGACAATCAGGCATTGTTGTGGGTGCGACCAGCGGTAATAAGCAAGTCACGCTGCCGATGCTGACTAATATTGCACCTTTTGACAATAACGATGTGCGCACCGCAATAAAATACATCGTGGACCGAGAACAATGGCTCAAGGTGGTTGCACGCGGATACGGTGAACTGGGGAACGATAACCCCATTGGTCCCGCTAATGTGTACCGCGCCACTACGGATGAACTGCCACAACGCGGATATGATCCAGACAAGGCCAAATACCACCTGAAAAAAGCTGGTCTGGACAGCCTGGATATTAAATTCCATGCAGCAGAAACAGGATTTGGTGGTTCCATCGACGCAGGCCAGATGATGGCGGAAACGGCACGACCTGCCGGCATCAACATAGACGTGGTGCGTGAACCGGATGATGGATACTGGTCCAACGTTTGGATGAAAAAACCGTTTTCGGCTTGTTACTGGTCGGGCCGTCCTACCGAGAACATGATGTTCTCAACAGTGTATGCAGGAGACGCCTCCTGGAACGATACCTACTGGAATAACGCCCGCTTTAACGAACTGCTGAGGATGGGCCGTGTGGAAACCAATCCAGGTAAACGTCGAGGAATCTACGTCGAGATGCAGCAGCTCGTGCATAGCGATGGTGGCACAGTCCTGCCGCTTTTCCTGCAGGATATCTTCGCTACCAACGACAAGGTACGCCATCATGATGTGATCGGGGGCAACTGGGAGCTCGATGGCATGAAAGCCGTAGAACGCTGGTGGTTTGCCTGATCACAAGTACGGGTTATTAAACTAAAAACCTGGCGCTACACCTGTAGCGTCAGGTTTTTTTGATCTTGCAAATTCTTTAAAATGAGATAAGCCGATCAGGCCTTAGAGACAGCGTGACTCGCCTGGCGCTGTGCGCTATTCACAAGCCACACACCATAAATGGTTACCCCCAAGGCGAGCCAATGCCAAACACTGTAACGCTCGCCAAATACTACCAGTGCAATGGCGATTCCGAACACGGTAACCAAATATGCCACCTGGCTGAAATAGACCGGCCCAGCAATACGTACCAGAGTAAAGAACAAGGTAAACGCGATTGCCGATACAACTCCGTGGAGGGTTATGAGGCCATTGACCAGCGTGAAATCTTCCCACAGCGCATACCACTGCCCTGAAATTAGCATTAGGCACAGCAACAACAAAGCAGAGGCAAGCATCATGCCGTTGGCGCCAACCAGTGATTCCACATCGGCCGGCCGATATTTGGCTGTATATACGGTCCCCGCAGCATAGGCGGCCGGAGTAAAAAAGGCCATCATAAACCAGCCAACCGGCTGGTCTGCCGGTAGTCCGTTATCTGGCAGAATGACAAGTAGCGCCCCTAATAGACCTAAGCCGATCCCAGATGCCCGTTTGATCTGGGGCTTTTCCAAACCAAATACCACTGCCAGAAGATAGGTGGCCAAAGGCACCATGGTCAATGCCAACGACATGACTCCTACACTGATGTAATTAAGACACCAAAACATATTTGCCGTGGGCAACCCAGAGCTGAGAGCCCCTGCAATCAGGTAATACCTCAAGTGCCTCGAGGACGAAGGAAACTGTTTTCGGCGAACAAGATTTACCAAGGTCAGCAGACCCGCACCGATAATCAGTGTCCAAAATGCATACGCCAGAGGTGGAATTCCGGAAAGACCCACAAAACGGGCGACGTTGGTCACTCCCCCCCATAAAAGGCCCAGCGATATCAGTATCACGATAGGTGCCCATGCAGGCGGGACATGCTTAGGCATCAGACGCAACGACATATGGTAGCTCCGGTTTTCTTGCGCCCAGATAGCGACACCCTTACTCCAAAGGGCGCGAACAAAACAATTGGCACGTTCCGTAACTTGGTCATATTAATTCAGGTAGTACATCGAACGTTGCATCGCTGGGTAGTCAACTGTCTGCTAGGTCGATAAAGATAAGATCACGCCGGCGACACGACAGTAATCACGAGCCCCGCGTCGCCTGAAACCTTCCAATCAAGCGCCCATTCACGCATGACAAGTGAATTCTCAAAAATTAACAAATGCGATCCTGTTGTCACGAAGATTCATCACGCAACAAAAGACACAAGGCAAGTATGATTGCCACAACGCCCAGCCACACCATCAACGGGGGCAAAGGATGCCTCAAGGTCAATTCCCAGAGTATCACCCAACTGGGTGTCAGATAGGTGTAAGCCATCACCTTAGAGGAGGGCAGATGAAGCGTGGAATACTGGATAAGCAAAAAGGACGCGGCACTGGCAAACACCCCAAGATAGATCAATGTCCCCCAGACTATGGGTCGTAAACCTTCATAATCTATGGCCATGAGATCGCTAAACCCATAGGCAAGTGTCAACACCAAAGCTCCCAGGATCGTACCGAATGTGAACACAATCGGTGACTGGCCCCGATTGAGTTTTCGTACCAATGGCGTATAGAACGCGTGCGCAACACACCCCAGGAAATAAACCCCCTCTCCCCGGCCGATATCCAGCGCTAAGATTAAATCAAAATCAGCGCGGAAAATTACCCATAGCGCACCAACCGCACCAATACCGAGCGCCACTACAATCCGCGATGTCACCAACTGGGATAGCAGGATGTAACCAAAGATTGCACTTAGCACGGGGGTCAACGTAAATACTGCCGAGGTCGATACCGCCGAGGCCGTTTTCAACCCTTCGAACATCAGGATGAAATAAGCCCCTATCAGCCCACCCAACAGTAAATAGCGCCACGACGCTGTTAGATCATCGCGAGAGACGCCGCAGGTCCGCCACACCAGAGCCCCAAGAATTGCAGCGGCAATCACAAAGCGCAGCGCTGTTAATGCGGCTGGCGTAATCTCATTTGCGATCATGTGGCCGAGACTGAATGATCCCGCCACTAAGGCGGAGAAAAGCAACATAGCGCCATGCGATAACACGGTTGGGCTATTCATCGTCGGTCCGGGTCAATTTGATCTCTAAAACGAGAAGTGATTCTGCCAGCGTCGGATACCAGGTTTGTTATAAAGGTTGAAGGGCTAGGCATATCGGGGATAACACTAGCCCCGGTTAAGGTCGTCGATAAATTTTTTGAGCCAGATGCAAGAAAGGTTAAGATTGCCCACTTTATCGGGTTGACCACCTGGACCCACATTTAAGTATAACGGGC
>JAPKAJ010000134.1 GCA_028825345.1 Arenicellales bacterium
GGACAATTTTGCCACCGCCACCTCCCGGGATACAGGTGGTAGTGACCTGGTCCGTTGTAACATTCGCTCGGCCTCTTCGTCGAGGGATCTGAATTTGCTTTTGGCAGATGTGGGGCCGTGGCCCATCAGCATGTCCGAAGCCTTAGCCGTTGCCTGTTTGACATCACCCCTTTTAGTCCTAATGGCCATGTCGGCGTCCTGCTGTTTTCTTTTTGAGACTCACAGTACACCATTTGCAGCCTTATAAATGTATAGTAATTTTCAAGAGTTATCTGAGCCATACCGCTACCTATAAAGGCATCAAGATGCTCTTTATAGCAACTTACAAAGTAAAGTTTACCCCTTCACTGTGTGGAGAGGATAGATGTATTAAGTTAAATATTAAAAGGGGGTGGGCACCCCCCTTAAGTGTGCTGAAAATCCGCTATTGGCCAATACCTGATGCAGATGATCCGGTGCCAGGTGTGCGTACTTCTCTGTCATCGTAATGCTGGCATGACGAAGCAGTTTGCTCACCTCATATAACGGAACACCGTCCATCACCAGCCAACTGGCAAAGGTGTGTCGCAAATCATGGATACGAAAGTCTTTAATTCCAGCCTGAATGCAGGCGCTGGCGCTCAGAGAGCTCCTGGCGGTTTAGGGTGAGGATATGCTCGAGAATATCGGCTTTCGCGCTTTATTCGAAAATCCTCCAGAAAAGCTCGGGAGATCACGAAAGCAGAGACTGTCTTGTTCGTCCAGTAGGCGCCAGCCGTACCAATTGCCTTTATCGAATTCTAGGTATGCCCAAATTATGATACTGGCCGCTGCACCCTGGGCGTTCTGTGATCTGAAACCTGATATAACAAAACAGTTTATTTACCGCAAAGATGACCGTTGTTCTTATCATTCTTGGACTCCTTCTGGCCCTTCAATTGTTCCCAGATAGGCGCCAACGATTGATGGATTTTGACGTGCCTCAAGACCACTGCCCTGCCAACTGCTACGTCCAGACTCCATAACAACTACCTGATCTGCCACATCAAGCGCTCGCTGCGTACTTTGCTCTACCAGCATAATCAGGAGCCCTTGATCTTTGAGCGCATCAATAACTCGATAACACTCATCCACCATTTTCGGCATGAGGCCAAGAGAAAGCTCATCAACCAATAAAACAGTCGGGCTAGCCATTACTGCTCGACCAATCGCCAGCATTTGCTGTTCACCACCAGACAGAGAACCTGCCAGTTGTGATCGGCGTTCGGCAAGACGAGGGAACGTTGTATACACATTGTCACGATTCGCCTCCAGTTCCCCTAGATTCTGCAAATGCCCGCCTACCGTCAGATTATCCTCCACGGATAGATCAGCAAATACTCTTCGCCCCTCAGGAACCAATGCAACACCGCGCGCCAATCTGCCTCTGGGCCCAATCGATGTTACGTCATCTCCTCCAAGGTGTATGGAACCAGAACGTGGACAAAGATGACCCGCAAGCGCCATGATGGTGGTTGTCTTGCCAGCACCGTTTGCACCGATTAAGGCGAATATTTCTCCCGCGCGCGCCTCAAAAGACAAATCATGCAGCGCAAGAATATCGCCATAGCTGCATTGAAGATTCTGAACAGAAAGCATCAGGCCTTCGCCTCGCCAAGGTAGGCCGTACGAACCTTGGGGTTCGCCATGACTTCGGAGGTGGGCCCAAAATCCAGGTATCGTCCCTGGTCCTGAACATACAGTTTGGGACAGATACGAATCACTTCCCGCAAATTATGCTCAATCAGAAGTATGCTTCTAGTCTCATTAACTAAAGACGAAATCAGATCGGCCATCTCTGTGGCTTCTGCCTGATTTAAGCCTGCAAGAGGCTCATCCAACAGGATAAGACGCGGCTCTAATGCCAATGCACGAGCCAATTCCAGGCACTTTAAATAACCAAGCGGCACCTCGGATGGATAAGCGTCTGACGCGCTTTTGATACCAACCATATCCAGAAACTCGCGGGCTTTTGCAAGCTCTTTATCTCTCTTGGTTTGAATCAAGGCTTGAAGAGGTGAGGCCATACGCTGGCATCCAGACGCCAGGGCCACGTTCTCCAGTAAAGTAAAGGCCGTTAGCGGTTTAACAATTTGTTGTCCCAGAGCCAGTCCATTTCTGACTCGTTTGTCTACAGCCCAGTTAGTAATGTCTTCCCCATCGAGAGCAACCGTCCCGTTAAACGGCTTAACTAATCCAGTGATAACGCGCATAAGTGTCGTTTTACCCGCTCCATTGGGGCCGATCACACCAACAAGCTCGCCAAGTCCGATATCGAGCGACACATCTTCGACAGCAACAACACCACCAAATTTGACGGTTACTTCAGAAACGGATAATAGCGCTGCCACGAGTCAAGACCGCCTATTAAGAAGGCGTTGTACAGCACCGGCTATGCCGTCGGGTGAAAACCGCATCACACCAAAGACCAATAACCCATAAATTAACAACTTGTAGTCACTAACAAACTGAAACCAAAGTGGCAAAACAGATAGCACGGCAGCAGCGAGTGCTACAGCCCAAACTGATCCGACCCCACCAATGATTACCATAGCAAGAACCGTAACCGACTCAACAAAACCAAAGCTGTCCGGGCCGATGTATCGAACATGGTGTGCATAAAGGGCTCCGGCAACACCCGCACCCGAGGTGCCGATCACAAAGGCCCATAATTTGAAACGCGGCACATCAATACCAAGGACTCGGGCAGTATCTTCGTCGTTTGCGATGGAATCGAACGCAAATCCCATCCACGACCGTTTTATGTAAACAGCAAGTGCGGCGAACAAGGCGGCGCAGATGATTGATAAAACAAGAAGACCAGGCCGCCCGAACTGCGCTGCAGGAATACCTGAGATTCCAATCTCGCCACCAAGCCATTCCTGTTTTCGAACCAAGCCAACAAACAAGAACGCCACTCCCATGGTTGTAATCGCGAGAAAGTCATGCCGTACCCGAAGTGAGGCCAACCCGACAACAAACCCTACCGAGCCGGCGACAACCGCTGCGGGTGGTAGGGCTGCTATTAACGGCCATCCTGCTTTGGTGAGCATTGCGCCGGTATAAGCGCCAAGACCATAAAACGCAGCATGGCCAAGGCTAACCTGGCCGCAAAACCCGGTAATTATGTTCAAAGACAATGCAAACAAAATCGTAATGGCCATCGTAGTGGCTACGATAATCTCATAGGCCATGGCGTTAACCTGCTCTTAGCAGCCCTTGCGGCCGCAGCATTAGCGCGATTATGAGAAATGCAAATGCAATAGCATCGCGATCAAGAATATGGCCTATATAGACGGTGCCAAAAGATTCAACGATTCCAATTGCAAGCGCGGCAATTAGGGTTCCCCGTACACTGCCAAGCCCCCCGAGAACAATGATAGCGAGTGCTTTATACGATGCCACAGCGCCCATAGTTGGCTCAGCCAGGTTTGTGAGTAACACAACCATCACGCCAGCAGCGCCGGCTAATGCCGATCCGATAAAAAAATTAAGGTACCGAACATTTTCGACATTGATGCCAAAAGATGCTGCCATTTGAGGATCAGTTACGGTGGCCCTCCAGGCAACCCCTGTCCGTGTACGACTCGAAAGCCATGCCAACACAGAAAGAAAGCTAACGGCCATCACGATAATCAGAATCCGCGAATAACTTAGTAACAAGCCACCACCGAATTCAATTTGGGCCCGTAATGGCGGGTTATGAAAAGATATCCCATAGCTGCCAAAAACAATCCTGAAGACTTCCTCAAAAGCGATAAACAGACCAATAGAAGCGATCAGCGCCACTAGCGGTGGCTTATCCAGCAATGGGCGATAAGCCACTCGATAAATCAGCATCCCCAGAAGGCCAACCAAAACCATTGCAGCACACAAGGCTAACGTCAAACTGCCAGTCTGATTGGTAACAATGACGCCAACGTAACCACCCAGGGTAAACAACGACGCATGGGCTACATGCAAAATTCGAAGCAGCCCGTATATCAGCGTCAGGCCTAGAGCGATCAGCGCATAGATAGCGCCTTGGACGATTCCCTGAATCAGTAAATCAACAAATAACATGAGAGCCTGTTCAGATAACTAAGAGTGCGGGGCCGTTCGGCCCCGCACTTTCAAACGATGGAATTACTCCTCAGGGGGAGCAAGAAGCACTGGATCTGAGATAACAGCGTAGTGATGCCAACTGCCATCGCGCACTATCTGTACCTGTACCGATTTTCTTACCTCACCCAACTTATTGAACGAGATATTGCCGGTGGCTGCGTTAATTGATGTAGCTGCAATTGCATCTCGTAGCGAGGCTTTGTCACCCGCTCCAGATTGTTTTAAAGCAGCAGCCAGCACAAGAACCGCAGTGTGGGTTGATGCGCTCACCATATCAGCTGGATAACCTGATTTTGCCTGGAATCCTTCGATGAAGGCACTGGCCAGTGGGTCAGTGGAATCTCGATCAAGAGAGGTTGTAATAATTACGCCTTCTGCGGCTTCGCCCGCTATCTTGATGAACATCTCACCATCGTAACCCTCCTGGCCAATCACTGGCACATCGATACCCGCTGCCCGTAGTTGGCTGACTAAAGGGCCGGCTGTGAAGAAGTACCCAGAGGCGTAGATTGCGTCGGGTGATTCTGATTTAACCTTGGAGACAATCGGCCCGAACTCCCGGTCTTTAATACTGTAATCATATTCGCTGATGATCTCGATTCCGTATGCTGCTGATGCTTGTTTAAAGCCAGCGGCAAGGGATTTGCCAAAATCATTTGCTAACGTAATTACCGAGACCTTTTTCTTGCCCATTATCTCGCCAATAAGTTTGGCGCCAGCCCGCCCTTGCACCTCGCCCATAAACGAAGTCCTGAATACATAATCTCCCGATCGGGTGATATCCGGGTGAACCGCGTAGGCGGCAATATACGGTGTGGAATTTTCCTGGTAGATGGTGGCTGCTGCGCGCGTCGCGCCTGAGTAACTGCCAGATATACCTGCTGCAACCTTATCCTGAGTAATCAGCTTTGCTGCAAGAGGCGCTGACTCCTTGGGGCTGGCCTGATCGTCATAAACCACCAGCTCCAGGTTATCGCCGTTAATCCCGCCTGCGGCATTCACTTGTTCAACTGCCAGCTCGGCCCCTAGCAGGGCAGACTTGCCATCAGCAGCAGCAAAACCTGTCAAAGGCACATTGAGTCCGATTTTGATCGAGCCCGCTGATGCTGGTACTGCCACGCCTATCAAAGCAACTAAACCGGCAACACCAAAGTTTTTTAGTAACTTAGACATGAGAATCCTCCTTAACTTTGTTATTGGCTTTCATGAACGTTTATTGTTACACGATCGATGGGACTACATCTAGGTTTTTAACTATTGGGAAAAAGTCGGTACAACTGTGTAAACCAAAAATATAATTCTCACGGACTCTGGTTTAAGAGAAAAGCCAACGCTTTGCACGGTAAACTGAGATTCTCATAAGACCCAAGAGAGCGACATTGCTGCCACGCACCTACATCAACCCGCCTGATCACTGGGTAACCCAACCGGCTTTACCCTACAGCCAGGCCGTACGTTGTGGCGAACTGCTATTCATCACCGGGCAAGTGGCACTGGATAAGGCTCTGCAGGTTATTGCCCCGGGCAATCTGCCCGACCAGATCAGTGCAGCCATGGGTGATCTTTGCAACGTGCTGGATGCGGCCGATATGGCGCCCGCGGACCTGGTACAACTGCGTGCCTTTTATGTCGATGAGTCCACTGCCAGCAGTGAAACAGTCGCGAAGCAAATGGCCCACGCCATCGAGCCCTTATCCGGCCCAGGCCCCGCATTAACACTGGTGCCCGTACAAGCGCTGATGTCGCCCGACGTACTCTTTGAGGTAGAGGCCATTGCTATGCGCAGCCATAACGGCCAGGCACTGGCGCGCACTGCGGCCTGGGACCCGAGCTGGCATGGCCCATCGGCGCCCTTTAGCCATGCCCTTCGGGTCGGCGAGATGTGCTTTACCAGTGGCGTGACAGCACAAAGCCACGGCTTTATCGAAGCACCCGAAGACCTGACTGGCCAATCACATATCGTGCTGCGCCGTCTTGACGCACTGTTTCGCCAGTTGGGTGCGAACATCAACGACACGGTAAAGACCAATCTCTTTAATGTAGAGCCGGGTAACACCGAGGACTGGGC
>JAPKAJ010000135.1 GCA_028825345.1 Arenicellales bacterium
CCGTCTCCTTTTCATCTATCCCTATGACGATAAGGTTATCCGACACATAGGTATGCGGCGGCACCTCGAGGTTAGTAGGGGCGGGTACGTTCTTATAGACCCGACCGGAAAGATCAAACTTGGAGCCGTGACAGGGACAGAAGAATCCACCAACCCAGTCATCGCCAAGACCCGACGCGACCCCTTTGTCAAAATTCTTGCTGGGCGCGCAGCCAAGATGGGTGCAGACTCCAAGCACGACCAAAACATCGGGACGGATGGACCGGTGTGCGTTACGGGCATAATCCGGCTGCTGTTCAACCACAGCGGAATCCGGATCAGACAGATCGCCCACGATGCTGGCGAGCTCCAAGAGCATGGTCTCGTCACGACGCAGTATCCAAACTGGCTTGCCGCGCCATTCCACAACCTTCATTTGCCCCGGGGCCAGATCAGTTATATCAACTTCGACCGGCGCTCCGCCCGCTCGCGCACGGGCGCTGGGCTTCATACTGGCCACTAGTGGCACAGCCAGCGCAACGGCGCCGGCAAGGCCAACGCCTGTGGTCACGGTGGTAAGCACACGACGCCTACCGTTATTTATATTGTCAGCCATGAAGCTCTCTTGTGTTAATCACAAAAGGCGCCCTGCAAGCATCTCAGGCGCCAACTAAAAAAGAGGCGCGATTATAGCAAATCAGCTTGTTTACCCGACACCTGGAATCGCCTCTTTGGGTTATCCCCCGTCACTCACGGCTAGCGCCAGTGCGGCCAGGCGGGAGGCGTGGGAAAAAGGGTTCTGCGCCACGGTATCATAGGCGCGGTCAAGCATCGCTCGGGCCCAACGGGAAAGCGAAGGATCTGCCCCGGCACGTGCCAGTTGCAGGCTGACTTTCGCCAGTACCGCATCAGGCGCTGGCAAAGAATCATCGGAGAATATCTCATGCAGTCCCGATTCAGCCAACGCTCTACCTGGCTCGCGGCGCCAGCCGTTAGCTACCCTAAAATCACGCCAGCCTGCCTTAGCCACCTCGGCCGCAAGCCGGAAATCGGCTGAATCTCCCGACCAGCGCGCAAAATCCAGCAAAGCGCGGGCCAGGTAAGCGTAATCTGCGAGCGCGACCACTCCCAGTGGCTCGTCATTGACTATAGCGCGGCAGAGCGTGCCATCGCGCCACAGCGTCTGCTCTAGGTAAGCTTTGATTCCTCTGGCGATATTTGCGTATCGCGCAGCGCCGGTCTGGACTGATGCCGCAACGAAAGCCCGCAGAGCAAGTGCGTTCCACCCCGCCAGCTGCTTGTCGTCAACCGGAAGGCCCCGGGTACGGCGCAGGGTGCGCAATTTTGCCATCGCACTGGCCAGCAGCGTGTGCACATCAGCCAGTGGTTGCCCGAGGGTATTTGCTACCTCGTTCAGGGGCAACTGACTTACCAGAAGATGCCCCTCCTCGAAAGGCGCCGAGCCATCGAGCGACCATGTTGCGCGCAGAACTTCAAGCTCGTCTTTATGTAGTGTCCGCTGCAAAGTCTCAAGGTCGAACAGGTAATACGCCCCTTCACGGCCCTGGGCATCAATCGCCGAAAGTGACGCGACCATCGCTCCGTCATCGCTCAGCATATGATCCGCCATGAAGTCCAGGGTAGAGAGCCCGACCTCAATGTAATCCTCACGCTGCAATACCTGCCCGGCTCTCAGGTACAGCGAAGCAAGCTGCGCATTGTCATAAAGCATTTTCTCGAAGTGCGGCTGGCTCCACCCGGGATCTACGGTATAACGGAAGAACCCTCCATCAACATGGTCGCGCAGGCCGCGCCAGGCCATCGCATCGAGCGAGCTTTTCAGTACCTCACGCACCGGTGCACTGGCCCGGTGCTGATAGCGGTCCAGCAGATATTCAAGCTGTGGCACGTGTGGAAAGCGTGACTGATCACCAAAGCCCCCTTCAAAAGTATCGGCGAAAGCCAGTGCCACCTTTTCAAAACTTTTACCCAAAGAAGCTACTTGGGCCGGATCAACCTGGCCAGCACTATCCGGAAAATTGTCAGTGCCAACGGGTCGAGCCATTGCGGTGAGGTGCTCGGAGTCTTCGCGCCAGATTGCATCCAGTTGCCGGATCACCTTGGCGAACGAATCTGGCGGCAGGTACAGAACCGCATAGAGTGGGTAACCCTCGGGGGTCAAAAAAACATTCAATGGCCAACCGCCACGGCCTTGGGTTTTCTGGACAAAATCCATAAGCGTCTCGTCCAAAGCGGGTTGTAACTCCCGATCGACTTTGACCGGCACAAAATCCCGGTTCAGCATCTGTGCGATTTGCGGGTTGCGATAACTCTCGCGCTGCATCACGTGACACCAGTGGCATGAGAAGTAACCCACCGAAACATAAACCAGTTTGTTTTCTTGGCGGGCTTTTTCAAATACCGACTCACTCCAGACCTGCCACGCCACAGGATCATCGCCGTGCAACGCAAGATAAGGCGAAGGGTGCGAACCAAGCTGGTTGGTCAGCGCCTGTGCCGGGCTCACCAGGGCCAGCCACAAGCAAAGAGCGCCCAGCGTTCTCATGTTTCCAGACCGTTGTGGCGCAGTAAAGCCTCAACCGAGGGCTCGCGACCGCGAAACGCGATGAAATTATCCAACGGATCATTGACACCGCCGCTCTCAAGTATCAATTGCAAAAAATCACGGCCACACCTGGGATCAAAAATTCCATCTTCCTCGAAACGACTGAAGGCATCTGCTGACAGCACCTCGGCCCACTTGTAACTGTAGTATCCCGCCGCATAACCCCCAGCAAAGATATGCGAGAAGCTGTTTTGGAAGCGATTCCACGCGGGCGCCCGAACAACTGCTATTTTTTCGCGCACTGTATCCAGCGTTTGTTGAATGGCCTGCGCTGTCGACAATGACTCGGCGCCATGCACAGTCATGTCAAAAATCGAGAATTCCAGCTGGCGCAACATCTGCAACGCACACTGGAAATTGCGAGCACCGCGCAGCTTATCGAGTAAATCATCCGGCAGCGGCTTGCCGGTCTGGTAGTGGCCGGAGATCGCTACTAATGCCTCAGGTGCCCAGCACCAGTTCTCCAGAAATTGACTCGGCAACTCCACCGCATCCCAGGGAACGCCGCTGATACCCGCGACAGCGGGCTCGTCGACCTGCGTCAGCAGGTGATGCAGGCCGTGGCCAAACTCGTGAAACAGCGTAACCACATCATCGTGGGTCAACAACGACGGCTTATCGCCTACGGGCGGCATGAAATTACAGGTCAGAAAAGCCGCCGGTAACTGGACGGTGCCATCGGCCAAACGCCGCCGACCAATACAGTCGGCCATCCAGGCGCCGCCGCGCTTGTGAGCGCGCGCATACAAATCGAGAAAAAAACATCCGCGTGTCACGCCGGTGTGATCTCGCAGTTCAAAAAACTGCACGTCTTCGTGCCAGGTGTGTTCACATTCCGCCTTAACAGCACATATGCCAAAAAGTTTTTCGGTCACGGCAAAGAGCCCCTCGAGCACCCGCGGCAACGGAAAGTAGGGCCGAACCTGCTCATCGGAAAAAGCAAATCGCGACTGTTTGAGTTTCTCCGAGTAATAAGGAATATCCCAGGCCTGTAAATCGTCGTGGCTATGTGTCGAACTTGCGAACTCACGCAACTCGTCAAACTCAACCTGCGCCGCGGGACGGGTGCAGGCAGTCAATCGCTCAAGAAAGTCACTGACCTCCTGTGGCGACCCAGCCATGCGATCTTGCAGTGCATACTCGGCGTAACTGGCAAAACCCAGCAGCCGGGCCATCTCGCCACGCCGGGTGAGAATCTCGACCATCAGATCACCACTGTCGAAACGCTTGGCGTCAGGGCCGACCTCGCTTGCCCGGGTGACATAAGCCTCGTACATCTGCCGCCTCAACCTGCGGTGCTCACTGAACATCATGAATGGCAGATAGAACGGCGCCTGCAGCGAGAACCGCCAACCCGGACAACCTGCAGCGCTCGCCGCCTCACGGGCCAACTCGACCACGCTGTCCGGCAACCCGGCAAGATCTGCCGTCTCATCGAGGTCAAGAACCCAATGATCGGTAGCGTCCAGAAGGTTCTGCTCGAAACGGTTGGCGAGGCTTGCCAGTTCGGTCACGATTTCACGAAAACGCTCCCGGGACGATCCCTTGAGCTCTGCGCCGGCGAGTCGAAAATCGCGCAGCGCATTTTGCACCACCTTGCGCCGTGCCGCAGAGAACCCGGCAAACCCACTGCTGTCGGCTATTCGATGGTAACCGCGATAAAGAGCCCGATTCTGCCCGACCTCACTCTGAAAGGCGCTGATTTTGGGCAAACAAGCATCAACTGCAGCACGCAACTCCTGGCTATCGCACACGGCATTAAGATGTGACACAGGCGACCAGACTCGCTCCAGTTGCTCTTCCATATCCTGTAATGGTTCAGCAAAAGACACCCAATCCGCATCATCGGCGTGTGATTCAAGCGCCTGTATCTGCAAACGGTGCTGGTGCAGCACAGCATCGAGTGCTGGCTCTACCAGCGACGGCTTGATCTGGCGAAAACGCGGTAAACCACTCAGATCCAGCAGGGGATTGTCAGTGAGGGGGCTATCTTGGTTACTCATAAATTGATCGCTATCGGTCATGGCAGGCGCCCCACCTGTCCACATGAACATTTGCGTCACTGCCAAAGTTACTTCGATTACTCTATCATTATGGGTCGTCAGCGCGAGTTAAAGCGCCTCTTTCCCAGATCTTTAAAATATGACTGAACATTTTGATTTCCTCGTAATAGGCGGTGGCAGCGGTGGCATGGCAGGCGCGCGCCGCGCGGCCGAGTACGGTGCCCGCACGGCGATCGTAGAGGGCGATCGACTGGGCGGGACCTGCGTCAATGTAGGCTGCGTGCCCAAGAAGATGATGTGGAATGCGGCGCACTTTGCCGACACTCTGGCTATCGCTGATGACTACGGCTTTGCCCTGCCGGATACCACATTCGACTGGGCATCGTTCAAAGATGCGCGCGATGCGTATATCTTAAGACTGAACGGTATCTACCAGCGTAATCTGGAATCCTCAAAGGTATCACTGTATACCGGTTGGGCTCAGTTTGACTCCACCTCAACCGTTCGCGTGGGTGACCAGTGCCTTAGCGCTGACCACATCCTGATTGCGACTGGCGGGCGGCCGATGGTGCCCAAGGTGCCCGGAGCGGACCTCGCTATTACCAGCGATGGCTTCTTTGATCTTGGCACCCAGCCACAGCATCCACTGATTATCGGTGCCGGGTATATCGCGACTGAACTCGCCGGGGCGCTTAATGCGCTTGGGTCCAATGTCACCATGGCGCTGCGCAAAGACATCCTGCTGCGTGGGTTCGATATCACCCTGCGCGAGAGCGTCATGGACGAAATGACATCCGCTGGAATCAACATTCTGACCGGCGTGCAGATAAGCGGTATTGTTCGCGAAGAAAATGGGCTGCTGGCGGTGCAACGCCAGGACGGTGAGCAGATAAGCGGGTTCGACTGCGTTATCTACGCCATCGGCCGCGATCCGGCCACTGACACCCTGGGCCTGGCATCGACTGGAATTAAACCCGACAGCGCGGGCTACCTAGGCACGGATGAATGGCAGAACACGACTGTGCCAGGGATTTACGCTGTTGGTGATGTCACCGGGCGCCAGGCCCTGACCCCGGTGGCCATTGCTGCCGCAAGGCGCTTGTCGGATCGGCTTTTTGGCGGCCAGGATGAGGCACGCCTGGATTACTTGAATATCCCAAGTGTGGTGTTTTCCCACCCTCCGATCGGCACCGTTGGCCTGACAGAAGACGAGGCACGACAAACTTACGGCCATGACAACGTCAAGATTTACCAGAACCGCTTTACCGACCTGTTTTACTCTGTGACGCACCATCGCGTACCGACCGTGGTCAAACTGGTAGTCACTGGCGCGCAAGAGACAGTGGTAGGCTGCCACGTCGTTGGCCGAGCCGCCGACGAGATGATTCAGGGTTTCGCCGTAGCGGTAAAAATGGGTGCGACCAAAGCGGATCTGGACAACACCGTGGCAATCCATCCCACTGCAGCTGAGGAGTTGGTCACCCTGCGGTGAAGTCGCTCCCCATCTTGCCAAAATATCACTGCAAAACATGATCTAAGCACCAACAACGCGGGCTCCTTTACAATCTGCA
>JAPKAJ010000136.1 GCA_028825345.1 Arenicellales bacterium
CTCACCCAACTCCTTGAGTTCGGCCAGCCAGGGTAGCGGCTGGTTTACACTGCCTGAGTAGCCATATACCGCTTCGGGATCACCATACCAGGCGGCCTGGCGCGGTGAATTCACCCAGCGTCCGTAAAGGTGCACACGGGGCGTATGCCAGGAGACCTTTTTAATCAAAGTTTGGCAGTAATGTGATGCTTCAGCTGGCGCCAAGAACTCAGACCAGTACTCAAAACAACCATCCTCGATCGGCAGGCGACCTTCACCGCTGATCTGCCGCGGCCCTGCCCGGCGACTCTGGGATAGACGCTGCAAGGCCTCCTCCTGGGATCGACCCCGATACGCTTGATTAACTGTCCACCGGCTCGGCAACGGCCGCAGCCAATGGAGATTGCACAAAAGCCGCGCCTGTTGAGCGGCCGCTGGCCGGGTCAAACCGAGCTATCGAGGGACAGCCAAACAGACTGGGGTAAACACCGTGGTTAGCGGTACTTAAGTCGGCCACCTTATCACCCAGTGCCTGAAGTATCGCAGGATCGAAGGCGGCATCCGCCACAACCTGGCTTACACCACTGACATCAACGCGGGGTTGGTGCATGGCCTTTTCGGGGTCCATGGAAAAATCGGTGATGAACGAAATCAACTGCATGATCGATGAGACGATGCGCCGCCCGCCAGAGGCGCCCAGAGCTGTAACAGGCCCTGCTGGCTCGGCCACGATTGTAGGGCACATATTGCATAAGGGCTGTTTGCCCGGAGCCATCGAGTTGGGTCGGCCCGGCTCAGGGTCAAACCACATGATGCCGTTATTCATCAGGATCCCGGTGTCAGGCAACAGCAAACGGGATCCAAAAACCGACAGCAGTGTCTGGGTGAGCGCGACGACATTGCCCTCGCGATCGGTAACGTTCAGATGGGTGGTACAGGCGGGGATCTTGCCATCAGGGCTATCGCCCATCTGTAACAGTCGATCTGCGTAGGCCGCCTGCAAACTGGCAGCGGTGGCAGCGGTGGAATTCCCATCGGGCTGCATCGGTGGGTTCGGCAAGTGCTGCTCAAGCTCGGTTAGAGCCTGGCACAAACTCGGGCCAGCACAAAGCCCCGCCGGAGTGTAGATAACCGCATCGCGGTAGCTGGCCCCGGTTAATTCCTCAAAGTGCACTCGATACGAGGCAAGATCCTCGGCAGATAAACCAATGCCAACAGATGCCGTATCTGCTAGTACACGCGCAGCCAGATCCCCCTGGTAAAAAGAGGCCGGGCCCTGATCGGCGAGTTGCGCAAGTGTTTTTGCAAGACCTTTTAATTCAATCACCGGTGGTGAGCCAGCCCAGTGACCCATCGGCACATGACCCTCTGGCAGATACACCGAGCGTGTAGATTCAAAGCCGGCAATATCCGCCGCGCTGGAGGCAATCTTGAGGCTTGAATACCAATCCACGGTAAGCCCCTGCTCCGCCAGAGCGATCGCAGGTGCAAGAAGTTGTGACCACGACAGCGTCCCAAAGCGTTTGGCTGCCTCGCCCAAACCCGCCACAAAGCCCGGTACGGCGACCGAGTACGGGCCCAGCACATTGCGGTTCTCCAACACCCCCGGCCAGGCAAAAAGATCGGAGTCAAAACCGGTGCTGAGTGGATAGTCGTTTACATTGAGTGCGCCCGGAGCACGCACCCCAAACTCCAGCGCATAACTTCGGTTTTCACGGGCCAGGTAAACCGTCATGAAACCACAACCACCCAGCCCACTCATCCAGGGCTCGACCGCGCTCAGGGCAAAACCAGTTGCGATGGCCGCGTCCACTGCGTTGCCGCCCCCGGCCAGCACCTTTGCGCCTGCCTCGGCGGCCAATGCGTGCTGTGCCACCACCACCCCACCCTGGGTTTGCACCGCAGGTTTATGGATCGACCAATGTTCCATGGATTACCTGATTACGCGACCCTACTATGGTAGTGACTGACCAGACGGTGGTGGAATAAACGCCGGGCCACAGCACGCGTCACACACGCAGTATTTTACCGGGATTCATAATGTTGTCTGGATCCAACGCCTGCTTGATCGAACGCATGACACTGATCGCCTCACCATGCTCAGCCACCAGAAAGTCGAGCTTGCCGTAACCTACCCCATGCTCCCCGGTGCAGGTGCCGCCCATGCCAAGCGCCCGCATGACCATACGCTCATGCAATTCGTTCGCTTTTTTGCTTTCAGCAGGATCATCCTTGCCAACCAAAAGACAAAGATGAAAATTACCATCGCCAACATGGCCAACGATTGGGGCAAATAAACCAAAATCCCGAATATCCTGTTGCGTCTCACGAATACATTCGGCCAGGCGTGAAATAGGCACACAAACATCGGTCGCCCAGATTTC
The DNA here is from genome assembly GCA_028825345.1 of Arenicellales bacterium. Classification (GTDB taxonomy): domain Bacteria; phylum Pseudomonadota; class Gammaproteobacteria; order Arenicellales; family UBA868; genus UBA868. The sequence goes on from JAPKAJ010000136.1 coordinate 2,364, forward strand.
ACCGCCCGGTCGCAGCGCTTTGCAGGCGTATGCCGCATCGTGACGCGCCTGCCACAGCCGGTTACGCTCCTCGGTATTTGTGGTCCATTGAAAATTACTTCCGCCTGAGTCGACCGCGATCTCCTGCACAATCTCGGCCTGCTCCTTGACCCCCTGGTCAGTTCCATGAAACTCCAGAAGCAGGGTTGGCGCCACGGCGAGATCGGTCTTGGAGTATCGGTTGATGGCGTCGACCTGGGCTTCATCCAGAAGCTCGATGCGGGCAATGGGTACACCGTACTGGATCGTAGTGATGACCGTGTTGACAGCGCTGTCGACGTCTGGAAACGTGCATACGGCTGAGGAGATGGCTTCGGGAATCCCGTAAAGTCTCAACGTAACCTCAGTAATTACGCCAAGCGTCCCCTCTGAGCCGACAAAAAGTCGGGTGAGATCGTAACCGGCTGCAGATTTGCGAGCGCGACGCGAGGTCTGAATTACGCGGCCATCAGCCAGCACGACAGTCAGCGCCAACACGTTTTCACGCATAGTGCCATAACGCACCGCGTTCGTTCCCGAAGCACGGCAGGCGGCCATGCCGCCGATCGAGGCATCAGCACCCGGGTCGATCGGGAAAAACAGGCCGCTATCACGCAGGTAGTTGTTTAACTGTTTGCGGGTTACGCCGGGTTGAACCACAACGTCCAGATCTTCGGCGTGCAACTCGACCACCTGATTCATCTCCTGCAGGTTAATCGAGATACCGCCATGCAAGGCCGCAACGTGACCCTCCAGCGCCGTGCCCGTGCCGTATGGGATCACGGGCACCCGGTGCTCCGCACACAGGGATACGATTCGGCTGACTTCCTCAGTAGTATGGGGGGTGACCACGGCGTCCGGTGGCACACTGGCATGAAAAGATTCATCCTTACCAAAGCGTTCACGGACAGCGAGCGCCTCGGACAGCCGTTCACCAAACTCACTACGCAAACAAGCTATTACGTTTGTTACCGGCTTCGCCTGAACGTCTTTTTGGGCCTCATCTGCCATGGGATTTCCTTATAAGCCACCTTTTGATCCAAGTATATCCTCTATATCCTCACAGACGCTGCACTAACCCCTAACAACAGGCTTTGATACCATTACAGGTTCTTAAAATCCAGTTCGTATCGCCAAAAAGACTGTGTCTAAATTAAATGTCGTTAATAGAAGTGGTGATTCCGCACCGTTCTTGCGGGGCATCCTAACGCGTTCACTGCAGAAAATAGGGCTGACGTTCTCGGAGGCGTACGGCGTAGCGTCGACGGTACGGAGCCAGTTGGCCCGTGAAGAAGTCATTGGCAGCCCCCGCATAAGGGAAGCCGTTTCACAAATTCTGGTATCTCAATTTAGTCCAGAGACCGAAGAACGGTACCGACTTTCGAGAGGGCAGCCGGTCTGGATACGAATTCACCATAAAGATGGTGAAGATGTCTGGTTTTCCCGTGCCATCTTCCGTTATCGGCTGGAGATCTGTGGCATCACCCATTCTGCGGCAGAAGCCCTGGCCCACAGTCTGCACGAGCGGCTGGTCAGGGAATACTCGACGGGCATTGAGCGCGAAACACTGCATCAGCTTGCCTGTCAGATGGTACTGGCCGAGGCCGGAGCCCACTTTGCGAAAAACCTTGAGGCCTGGCACAGGCTCACACGCGCAAACAAAACCCTACTGATTCTGATTGGAGGAGCGCCCGGTGTTGGCAAAAGCACAATGGCGGCCCACCTCGCGACCCGCTTGAATATCACCCGAACCCAATCCACAGACATGTTGCGGGAAGTATTGCGCACTTTGCGATCACCGGACAAAAACCCCGAACTGCATTACTCCAGTTTTGAAGCGTGGCGAGCGCTGGACGACAGCCCAGATAGAGGCGACATGCCAGCACGCATTGAGGAAGGCTACAACCGTCAGGCAGACGAGGTGGAATTGGCCGCACAAGCTCTACTCGAAAGATCGCAACATGAGCAATTTTCGATGATTATTGAAGGCGTCCATATACGGCCGTCTATGATCCAAAGGCTCACACTAGACCCCGATGTGATCGTGGTACCCATCCTGCTGACAGTCAGTCGCAAAAAGACATTGAAACGCTTCTTTAAGGGGCGCTCCCTGGTGACATCGCGGCGGGGCAGCAAACACTACCTGGACAACTTCGACGCTATCTGGCATCTGCAGTCTGCCCTGATGGTGGACGCGAAGGCATCCGCCGTAGCGGCAATCGTCAATGATGAGGAGGAAGAAAGCACATCGGTCCGTGTGTTTTCTCTAATCGCCTCAGCAGTCGCAGACCACGTACTACCAAACCAGGACGAATAATCCTGAGGCAACCTTTCGGCCACCAGGCCATTTGCGCTAACATCGCCGTTGCTATTTCCTGAGTAATCTCTTTGAACCCCTGAGCACATGCCGACGAGTCATATAGTGTGACCGAACAGCAATGGCACTGATCCGAATAATTAATTAGCCCATGAGCAATAAGAAGCCCAAAACCCGAACAACTTACCGCAGGATTCCCAAGGCCAAGGGTCCAACACAAGCTGACAAGGCAGATCGCCACATACTCTACGAGCGTGCTGTCCAGTGTGTGGAATCTGAGATCGACATGGTGGATGAGACCTACGAGACGCTTCGAGGACGTAAGGCCGCCACCCTGCGTGAGGACTTCTGCGGCACGGCTAATACCAGCTGCGAGTGGGTGCGACGGCGCAAAGATAATCAGGCCTGGGGTGTCGATCTGGACACCGAGGTATTAGCCTGGGGAAAAAACAACAAGGTCAATACCCTTAACGGTGATGGAGCAGATCGGATTGTGCTCATGAACGAGAACGTTCTCACAGTTAAAACACCACCAGTCGATATGATCCTGGCTATGAACTTCAGTTACTGGATCTTTCAGACCCGCGACGAGCTAAGGGGGTATTTTTCAAGGGCACGCGACTGCCTGGCAGATAACGGCATTTTATTTCTGGATTCGTACGGCGGTTATGAAGCCTGCCGGGAGATGGAAGAAGAGACGGATCACGACGATTTTATCTACGTTTGGGACCAGGCCCGCTACAACCCTATTACCGGCGAAATGAACTGTCATATTCATTTCAAATTCCCTGATAGATCTAAGCTGAAACGTGCTTTCAGTTATAACTGGCGCCTATGGACACTGCCTGAGGTTCGGGAATTGCTGGGCGAGGCAGGCTTTAAAAGGGTACTGGTTCACTGGGAGGGTACTGATACCAAGAGCGGCGAGGGCAATGGCGTTTTTACACCCACCGAAAATGGTGAGGCGGATGCGGCTTACATCTGTTATATCTCCGCGGAAAAATAATCTTCTGGCGAGTCCTGCACCGGCCAAAAGTCCGTAATCAGAATACAACCAATCCTACCAAAGTGTTTTCATGACGCCAGCAGCAACGATAAGCGTCTCATCGGTAATATACCTATCTGCATCAGGCAGTAAGTCCAGCCTTACTTAAATTCATCAATCTCGCCAAAACGGTCCGGCGGGGCAGTACCCGCTCGCTTCGCCGACCGGTTCTCTATAGTTTCACCAGTTCTGTCGGCCTGCGTTATAAATAGACCTGCCAGGGGCGGCCGGTATTTATCGTGCCTGGCGCCGGGTTGTTGACGCAGAAACCCTCTGATGCCAACTCGCGCGAGAGGCTCTTGGCGAGACTGGCCACACCTGAGCGCATTACATTAGAGGGTAACAATACATCTTGACAGGCTCCACCTAGCAAGAGCCCTACAGGCCGACTTGTTAGGACTTCACCCGCCGTTGGCATGGTCGCCCTGATTG
>JAPKAJ010000137.1 GCA_028825345.1 Arenicellales bacterium
CTATCGGTGGTCGCCCAGATCGCGGACCATATTGTGGTGTTATACGCGGGCGAAACGCAGGAGTATGGCAGCGCAGAACAGGTCGTGAGTCATCCGGGGCACGATTACACCCGTCGCCTAATGCATGCTGTTCGACCACCACCCGCCGCTGGTCAGGGCGACGAAACCAGTGGGGAGCATCACCGTGCGGCGCCTGCGCTCGAAGTAAAAGACCTTGTTGCCGGATACGGTAAAGTCAAAGACGGAAAGCCTGCGATAACAGTGCTTCGGGATGTGAATGTCTCCATAGAGCGGGGCCACAGTGTGGGGGTGATTGGCGAATCGGGTTGTGGAAAATCCACCCTGGCCCGGGTTATGGCCGGGCTTTTGCCCGCCGCGCAGGGAGAAGTTCTACTGGATGGCGAACCACTGAAGCCTGCCTTACAGCAGCGAAGTCGCAGCGAGCTGCAGAAAGTACAGTTCGTTTTCCAGATGGCGGATACCGCGCTTAACCCACGCCAGCGAATAGATCATATTCTGGGGCGCCCGCTTGAGTTCTACCTTGGTCTTAAAGGAAAAGAAAAACGTCGGCGGATTGGCGAACTTCTGCAGATCGTCGAACTACCGCAGGAATTTGCTGGGCGATATCCCGAGGAACTCTCAGGTGGTCAGAAGCAGAGAATCAATCTTGCCAGGGCACTGGCGGCATCGCCGGAAGTACTGCTTTGTGATGAGGTAATCTCGGCACTCGATTCCATCGTTGGCGCGAATGTCATTGAATTGCTCAAGAAGTTGCGCAAGCAGACCGGCGTGTCCTTTGTTTTTATCAGCCATGATCTTTCGACAGTGGCATCCTTTGCCGATGAAATCATCGTGCTGTACGCGGGCCGCGTGGTGGAAAAGGGCACCACAGATGCCGTGCTCTCTCCGCCATATCATCCCTATACACGTCTTCTCATCAGCTCAGTTCCTGAGTTGCGCGTCGGCTGGCTTGAAGAAACCATGCAGACCCAGGAGGCGCAGGCTGGTATTGATCGTGTGGTAACTCTGACGGATAAAGGCTGCCCATTTTTTGATCGTTGTCCGCGGGCGATAAAGGATACCTGTGATCAGGAGACCCCGCCGGTAAGAATGTTGAGCGGCGGTCATGCCATTGAGTGTCATCTGGGCGAGGCGGAATTCGCCCAGTAAGGCCAAGTTGCATGGGGGATTCTCGTGATCGGGGAAGAGTACGATCGATATGACGCGATAGGCCTCGCCGGGCTGATCGCAAAAAAAGAGCTCACCCCTTCCGAGCTTATTGAGACTACGATTAACCGGATCGAGTCGCTCAATCCAAAACTGAATGCCATAATCGCTCGGTGTTTTGATTCGGCGCGAGACAGCATCACCCAAGGACTCCCCGCCGGATCCTTAACCGGGGTTCCCTATCTGGTCAAGGATCTGAACACTATGCTTGCCGGCCTTCCTGCGACTAACGGCAGTCGCGCTTTTGCAAAAACCATTCCCACTAAAGATGGACTGTTGATCTCGCGCTTAAAGGCGGCTGGTCTCGTGATTCTGGGAAAAACCAATACCCCTGAATTTGGGCTGAATATCTGTACCTCCCCCATGCTGTTTGGACCCACGGTCAATCCTTTTGATCACTCCCGTTCAGCAGGAGGGTCAAGCGGTGGCTCGGCCTGCGCGGTAGCTAGCGGTATGCTTCCCGCGGCCCACGCCACCGACAGCGGGGGATCGATCCGGATTCCAGCGAGCAACTGCGGTTTGTTTGGCCTCAAACCTACCCGGGCTCGGGTACCGCTTGGGCATGACAGGGCAGAGGGTTTGGCGGGATTCAGTGTGGCCCATGCCTTAACCCACAGCGTGCGAGATTCGGCAATGCTGCTCGATGTGACGCATGGGCCAATACCCGGTGCCATCTACAGTGCGCCAGAACTAAGTGGAACGTTCCTGGAATCCCTTGAAGGTGATCTGCCAGATCTCAGAGTGGGCCTTTGTACTGATGGCTTCGCGGGAGAAGACATCGATTCACAGTGCAAGCAAGCCGCGACAGATGCCGGCCTTCTTTGCCAGTCGTTGGGTTGCAAGGTTGAACAGGCGATGCCACCTGTAGACGGCGTGGCGCTGCGCGATGCCTTCGATGTATTGTTTTCTGCCAATATCGCTAATGTAGTTCAAGCCGTGTTGTTGGAAAATAATGAAAAAAATCCGGAATCCTTGTTTGAGCCTGTGACACTGGCATGCGCCGAAGCTGGGCGCAGGTGTAGCGCCGTGCGGTACGTACAAGCCATCGAATGTATTCAACGCGCAGCCCGAGATCTCGCCGATTTCTTTGATGGCTATGATGTATTGCTGACACCAACGCTGGCTCGCCCACCGCTGAAACTGAACGAGATCAGTATGGCCATGGACGATTGGGAAAATTACTTGAACGCGTTGTTGAATGAAATTCCGTTTACCCCTCTTTTTAATGCCACTGGGGCACCGGCGGCTTCGGTGCCATTGGCAAAGAGTGAAGAGGGACTTCCCATCGGCATTCAGATCGGTGCCGCACTGGGTCAGGAAAAAACGCTGCTGCGCCTGGCGCGAGAGCTCGAGATTGCCAGCCCTTGGCACAAGCGTATTTGAGTTTGAGGCCGCTGTGATGAGCGCTTACGAATTTGATCTTTTCAGTGCTTTTACGGCAAATCCGTTTGGCGGCAGTCATGCCGGTATCGTTTACGATGGGGCAAAGCTCTCAACGGCACAAATGCAACAAATAGCCCGGGAGGTCGGCGCACCGGCAACCTGTTTTCTCATCCGCGTTAAGCGATGCGATGTTCACGTGCGCTTTTTTTCAACCGCCCAGGAGTACCCGATGTGTGGACACGGCACCCTGGGACTGATGACGGGTCTGGTTGAGCGTGGTCACCTTGAAGTGTCGCTTGGGCAAACAAAAAAGGTTCATCTGCATACGTCTGCGAGTTCGGCAGTGGTCGAAGTCACCCATCGATCGGATAGTCGTATCGAGGTGATGCTTAAGTTAACCCCCGCCGTATTTGAGCCGGCCTCGCTGACACCTGATCAATTCAAAGTGTTCTTTGGGGTCAGTTCACAAGCCATGGACTCTTCGCTTCCAGTTGAATATACCGTATCGGATTTTTCGCACCTGGTGGTTCCGCTAAAGAGTTTGGACGATATCAGGGCAGTCACACCTGATTTTGAACGGATACATGAGTTCTGTACACAGCATCATATTGATACAGTGGTACTTTTTTCCCAGCAGACGGTGCATCCTGACAGCACCGTGCATTGTCGCGAATTTGCACCTCGGGTGGGCACCCCAGAGGTGCCGGCGGCCGGAACCACCAACAGAGCCTTGTCCTGCTATCTTGTGCGCCATGATCTTCTGGAATGCTCTGATGAAAAATCCCACACTGTCACCAGCGAACAAGGCTATGAGATGGGCAGGCCCAGCGGGGTGATTACAAGAATGGCGCTGGACGGCAAAACCCCGACCGACCTTTGGGTCGGCGGAGTTGCGACTAAGGCCATGAGTGGACAGTTTTTTGTTTAGCCGCCTTTTTGGGGATCAGTAATCGAGAAACAATGGATGGACGCGAGCCAGGTTGTGCTTTTTTTCACCGCTATGACACAATCCAACGATGACTGAGTACGAAGTCACTTTTCTCGCAAAGGGATTACCTGCAACGGTTCCGTTTGTTGGGCCTGAGACGCAGGAGCGCACCTTCGGCAAAGCGTTCGCTGCGCGTATCGGAGCTAACGAGAACGTCTTTGGGCCTTCCCCACGGGTAATAAAGGCGATCGCTGATGCCGGCGCACAGGCCTGGAAATACGGCGATCCCGAGTTTTTTCATCTTCGTCACGCAATTGCCGCCCATCATGGCGTTGACCCTGCCCACATCATGGTGGGCGAGGGTATCGATGGCCTTTTTGGTTACCTGGTGCGGTTATTTGTTGGCCCAGGCGATAAGGTAGTGACATCGGCAGGGGCGTACCCGACCTTTAATTTCCATGTCACAGGATACGGTGGAGAACTGGTGACGGTTCCTTACCGTGACGACTGCGAGGATATTGATGCACTGATTGACGCGGCCGCGACCCACCAACCCAAGTTGATTTATATCGCCAACCCGGATAATCCCATGGGTTCGTGGTGCAATGCCGGTGATATTGAGTCTATGATCGAAAGGGTGCCAGAAAAATCGCTGCTGGTGCTGGATGAGGCCTATGGCGAATTTGCTCCCCAAGGGACGTTACCGGCAATAAACACGTCTGATTCTCGCGTGTTGCGTTTTCGTACTTTTTCCAAAGCTTATGGTCTGGCAGGTATTCGTGTCGGCTATGTGATTGGTGAAGCCGCGCTGATCAATGAATTCAATAAAATCCGCAATCATTTCGGTGTGGGTTGTGTTGCACAAGCCGCATGCCTTGCGGCACTGGCCGACCAGGATTATTTGAATCAAGTGATTAACAAGGTGGCGCACGCGCGGGAGCAACTTTGCGAGATAGCGTCTGTGAACGGCCTCAACGCTTTGCCATCGGCCGCTAACTTTGTTGCGATTGATTGCGGTCACGATGGGGATTTTGCAGTGAGAGTACTGAATGATCTGATCGGACAGGGTGTTTTTGTCCGCATGCCCGGAATCGCGCCTCTTAATCGATGTATTCGGGTTTCTGTAGGACACCCGCAAGATCTCGAACTTTTTGCCCGAGCGTTGCCCAAAGCACTTTTGGCGGCATCGCGATAAAACACCAGGACTCAAAGAGTTTCGTTTTTATTTTTGCAGGAGACAAAGTATGTCGATTACATTGGAACAGGCCAGAGCAGTTGTCGACGGCGCTATAGCGAAAGCCCGTGATCTGGAATTAAAGCCCGTCAGCGTGGTTGTGCTCGATGATCGGGGTTCGCTTGTCGCGGCTGCATCCGAGGATGGTGTTAGCGCGATGCGGGCCAGAATTGCCCACGGCAAGGCGAATGCCGCGATTCAACTTGGCATGGGAACGCGCGCATTGATGAATAGGGCAGAACAGCAGGCTTATTTTATCCAGGCCATGAATGGTCTTGCCGGGGGCGATATGGTGCCGGTACCCGGCGGCGTGCTTTTGCGCGGTGGATCTGCGGAGTTGCTGGGCGCCGTCGGCACCTCGGGAGATACTTCAGATAACGACGAGGCAGCGGCCCTTGGAGGGGTTGAAGCGGCCGGTCTTATCGCTGAGACCGGCTGATCAAGCGAGTCACCATTGGGTTGTGACCTTCTGGTCGGGAGAACGCGGTTACTACGAGGTGATTCTGGTGTCAGGCGGTCAGATATCGGTTGAGCACCTTGATATGTTCTACACCGAGGCCACAGCAACATCCCAGCATATTGATGTCTTGCGCGCGCCATTGCTTTGCCACATCTCGGTAGGCGTTGGGTGATATCACGCCATCGAAAACCCACTCGTGTTTGCTGCGTTTGCGGCTTTTGTCACCCTGACTATGGGCATATACCCCGGTCCATCCATCCCAGTCGTTCTTTAATGCGCTCAAGCAGTCACTGATCAGATCGACTTCTGTGTGCATGATGCTGATCAGTGGTATCTCATATTTTTTCAGCGCATCCAACGCCTGCGGGAGGGGCTCTCCATTTCTCAGGCAAACTATTCCTTGATCGTCGATCGTGCAGGTGATTCCGACCCAGACTGGCAGGCCAGTGGTCATCGCCCCATCAAGAGTGACACACATCCGATCGATATCGACCATCATCTCGAGCATGAGCAGATCAGCTCCGGCTTCTTTCATTATCTTCGCCTGTTCTGTAATACTTTCATTCAGTGTATTGAGTCCAGGCTTGTCGCCAGTCCAGCTCCAGTAAGAGATGCCTCCGGCAACGACGACATCTGGGTTTGCTGAGCACTCCCTCGCCTCAACAGCTAACTCGACGCCGCGCCTGTTCAGGGCGTCGAAGTGTTCCGCCATACCAGCGTCATCCAGGGCGTGACGGGATGCGGCGAACGTATTGCTGATAATGATCTGCGCTCCGGCACCGATATAGTCGCGGTGCACTTCGCGCACAACGTCCGGGTGGCTCAAGGCGCCGCCGCCGTTCCAGGCATTTTCGAGCTGGGGTACCCCGCGGCGTTCAATCTCGGTGCCTGTCGCACCATCAATCAGAATCAACTCGCCATCATCTAGACGTGCTGC
>JAPKAJ010000138.1 GCA_028825345.1 Arenicellales bacterium
GCACAATGACCTTGGCCGTTACACCAATATGGGTCTTAATATCGTGAGCCAACGCTGCGCTGACATCAGCAGATGGACTGTCAGAACCCGCGTTGGGTTTGAGCTCGACATGGACGGTGAGATCGTCGAGGTTCCCGGTCCTGGTCAACTCAATCTGGTAATGCGGGCTGAGCCAAGCTTGTGCCAGAACCTTCTCCTCTATCTGCGAAGGAAACACGTTCACACCACGCACGATAATCATGTCGTCGTTTCGACCTGTAACCTTGGCCATACGGCGCATAGGCCGTGCCGTGCCCGGCAGCAGGCGGGTCAGATCGCGGGTGCGGTAGCGTATAACAGGCGATGCCTGCTTGGTCAGCGAAGTCAGAACAAGCTCGCCGGCTTCTCCATCGGGCAAGACTTCGCCAGTTTCGGAATCAATGATTTCCGGATAAAAGTGATCTTCCCAAAGGGTCAGACCGTCCTTGGTTTCGATGCACTCCTGGGCAACCCCGGGCCCAATAACCTCTGACAAGCCATAGATATCGACCGCATCGATATCGAATCGGGCCTCGATATTCTCCCTCATGGACTCGGTCCAGGGCTCTGCCCCAAAAATACCGACTTTGAGCGAGGACTGCCGCGGATCCAGGCCCGCTGCCTCAAAGGCATCGGCAATATTCAAGCAGTAGGTTGGAGTCACCATGATGATGCTCGGTTTGAAATCGTTGATCAGTTGAACCTGCTTTTCGGTCTGCCCCCCAGACATTGGTATCACAGTGGCGCCCAGTTTTTCTACGCCAAAGTGCGCCCCCAGGCCACCCGTGAACAGGCCATAGCCGTAACTGACATGAATCAGGTCGTCCCGACGCCCGCCGGCGGCCCGGATTGACCGAGCCATCACAGTTGACCAGACATCAATATCACTCTGGGTATACCCAACTACCGTCGGCTTGCCGGTTGTGCCACTGGATGCATGGATTCGCACCACATCCGCCATCGGGGTCGCAAGAGCGCCGAATGGGTAGAACTGCCGCAGGTCGTCTTTGGCAGTCAACGGGAATCGCGCCAGGTCACCCAGAGATTGTAAATCCGCTGGTCGTATGCCGGCTAAGTCGAACTTCTTCCGGTACAGCGGTGAATTTTGGTACGCATGATTAAGCGACCATTTCAGTCTCGATAGCTGAAGATCCCTCAGTTCGTCGATACTGGCTTTTTCAATGGGCTCCAGTTCGATTTCCAGGGCTCGCTTTACAGTCATGGCATCCAGTTCCGGTGTCTGGGGGTTAAGTAAGCGGATATCGAATACACTGATATCCATAGCCGAACCGCTTGAACCGTCAATGGATGATCAGGTTGGTCATAGGTTGGGACTTCGCTCACAATGTTTCAGTCGTTTGGTTATCTATTAATGTGCCGCCAACAGCCCTTGATTTGCCGCGAAACAAAGCAGCTAGAGTGCCATCAGATAAATCCACGCCGACGTCGTAGACTCCATTACGCCCTTTCAGATACTGCTCAACAGCCGTTGCCGTAAGCACCTCTCCCAATGAAACAGGTACGAGAAATTCGATCTGACAACTGACCGCCACACTGATGTGGTTTCGGGTGTTACAGGCATGAGCAAAGGCTGTGTCTGCCATTGTAAAAATTATGCCTCCGTGACAAGTGCCGTGGCCGTTGATCATATCCTCACGAACGATCATTGACAGTTGCGCGCGTCCAGGCCCAATGTCGATGACAACCATGTCGAGCGCCTGGGAACAGTGATCATCCTGGTGCATTGCCTTGCTACAAGCGTGTGCAAGTGCCTGGCTGTCCGGATCGTGGCTCAAGGTGATAACTCTGAATGTTTACTCTGGTAAAAAAATAATGCAGATCGTCAGCAATATACACAAATATCAGATCACATAAACGGTTGTCGACACTTCAAAAGCCATGGCATAGCCCGGCGTCTTCGGCCAAGCAAGCACTGCCTGCTCAGCGATCGAAGGCTGCCCTTCCATAGACGATTTGAAAACAAACCAATCTATCCCGTGTAAATCTGGAAGCTGGGAAAACATTTGATCAGACAAGATGGGTGGTGATGCCCTGAGATCTGGTATCAAAAGATTGATTTTAGCAAAGCCAGAACTGCTGAGAATGCATTTTGTCTGAACTGATCTCATTGGATTGTTGACTGGCCCATGAATATTCTGCTTTTTTGACATCAGAGTGAATGGCCCCAAATTTGATCCGGCGTTTGCCATTGGATCAATCGGACAACCCTACAACACTTTCAGAAACCGCAGTTGGGGCCTGTTGATTTCTCGGCATCGGAATTACCGCTATCGAGTAGTAGAGTCAATTGACTGCCCCTTGAAATACCGCCAGGCCAGCGACATTGCGATCACCGCGCTACATCCCAGACACAGGCTAATAAAGTAGAAAACAGGCGCAGTAGGCCAATAGAGCATCGCGGTCTGGTCACCATAGCGTGCTGATTCCGCCGCTTTCTGCCAGACTTTAACCGCCATTGCGGTCAGGATAATGGCATTGAGCAGGCCAACGACCACAGCGCGAGTCTGTTCGGTTCGTGCCGAAAGCAGGTGGCTGAACAGGTCCACTGTTACGTGCTCTTCCCTCGCCGTCACCAGCGGGAGCGCGCAAAATACTAAAGCCGCGACCATTAACTCAATGATTTCAAAACTGCCGGTAACGGGGGCATTGAGCAAATATCGGCCGATGACGTCCACAAACGTCAAGAGCATCATCAGAAAAAGAACCAGGGCGGCAAGTCCACCGAAACCCCACTGCAATAACACCTGCGGCAAACCGCCGACGCGCAAACGCCGGCGGTTTGAGCTATCGGTCATTATTCGGCTGCGAGACTGGCGATTTCCGCACGCATATCTGCCATAACCTGCACGCCGTCAACCCCAAGACCATTGGCTGTCTCTACCCAGCCGGACTCGATGTGGGCGGTAGCCTGCCTGACCTGATCGACAAAGGCTTCACTGGCGGCAATGATCTTGATGCCATCAGCTTGCATAGCGGCCAGCCCTTCTGCATCTGCACGATCCCATCCTTGACCGGCGATACGGGCAAACTTCTCGCCAGAGGCCCGGCCCAGCGCTTCCTTGTTGGCCTCAGTCAATCCATCATATTTGGCAGGGTTCATTATTAAGAAGAAGCTGGTGTTATACAAACCGCCAGGAAGTGTAGTCGCATGGGTCAACAGTTTTGTTAACTTAAAAGATCTAATACTCTCGGTTGGTAAAAAGGTACCGTCTGCGACGCCACTCGAAAGCATTTCATAGTTCTTGGTAGCCGATGCCAGCATGGCAGTAACACCCAGAGATTTAGCTGCGTTGCCTGCAACGCCACCACCGACTCGAAACTTAAGGCCTTTCATGTCCTCTACACTGTTGATTGCTCGGACGTTGTTATGAATAACGCCTGGGCCATGAGACATTAGACCAAGCAAGTGGACTCCTTCGTGCTCGTTCGCTTTCTCTAAGTGCTTCTTATAGGTACGCCAATAAGCCACTGAGACATCTTCAGCGCTTTCACCAAGGAAAGGCATTTCGGTGGCAGCGGTAAGCTTGAAGCGACCTGGCTGATATCCATGGACACCGTAAGTCACATCCGCTACCCCGTCTTTTGCCAGGTCAAATGCAGATGGCGGTGCGCCCAGGGCTTTGGGCAGGATCTTTATCTTGAGGTCACCGCCACTTTCCTGCTCAACAACCTCGATCCACGGTTTAATGATATAGGCGACAACAGGGTGTTTGGGTGGCAGCCAAGACGACATTAGTAGCGTCTGTCCAGCGTTAGCGACCGTGCTGCTCAATAGGACTCCGACGGTTATAACTCCACTAAATAACTTTCTCATTGCATACTCCTCCATATCTTTTTAAGGAAACAACTTACTAATTATTAGGTATTTGCAACATGCCAAATATTCTAATCACATTCTCTTATGTAAAAAATCTTTTAGTCGTTATAGATGGCTTGCTCATTTTGATATTGGCTCAGCCACTACGTGTAACGCTCTCTGGAATACTCAACCTCCTCGAGCGATAAAGCTTCCGAATTCCCAAGAGGCTGATACGTTCGGGCATTGTAGACCAGTGGCTTGCCCGGGGCATTTTGACTCAGAGCTTCGATCTCCCCGACAAACATGTAGTGAGTTCCGTAGAGTAACTCGTGTTTGATTCTACAGTCCAGACTAACCAATGCCTGTGACATCGCTGGCGCTCCAGTAGTTAGGATTTCCCAATTCGCGTAATCGAATGGGCTTCGGTTTGGGTCTGCCACACGTCCGCTAAACGCATCCGCAACATATGAATGCCCTACCCTGAGGACATTGATACAAATCACGCCATTCTTTCGGATGACGTCGCAAACTCCACTTTTTTGATTAACACAAACCAATACCGAGGGAGGGTCATCAGACACTGAACACATGCTACTAACGGTAAGGCCGGCCCGACCATGGGGTCCATCGGTCGTGACCACCGAGACTGTAGCCGCCGTGCAACTCAGGGCTTCGAGAAAATCAACTCGGGAAACGCGATGTTCTATCATGAAGCTATCAGCCGTATCATGTATTCGCAGGCCAGCTGTGTTTTCTAGCGGACTGGCTTGTGCGCAATTAAAAGCCGCTCAATCCTCTCGAGCGAGGAACTCGCTAACTCGATCTATCAGCGGTTGCTTATTATACGTACGGTAGAGCATCGACATCATGCGAACCGGATCACCAAAAAAGAACCGTTCGTATAAGACCTGGCGACCGCCGAAAGCGCTACAAGCGACATCCCAGGCGAGTCTGAAGAGCTTGATCCGGTCGCGGGCATCTCGGTTAGGCGAAGCCAAGTAGCGATCGATATCTTGCGCGACTGGGCTGGCGAATACCGAATGAGGCGGGATCATCATCAAACTGGAGGCGCTAAGCAATTGCAAGATCTCGACCATCCGTGGGTACATCCGCGGAAAGGAGTTACGCGCTGCATCGAGCGGCGCAGTAGCCGGTCGCATGACACCCCACTTATCGATCTTAGCATCGGCCTCAGAGGCGCGAAGACAGGCTTTCATTGTTTCCAGATTGATCATGCACTCGGCGATCTTCTCTTGCACATGCTGAAACTCTGTAGAGCCAAGCGCTTCCGTTACCGAACAAATAATCCCAAGCAAAAATTCAGACTTGCAGATGTTTTTGATTATTACCTGCTGGGCCATGTGAGAAAGACAGCCTGTCTCAGGGAAATGGCGACTACATAAGTCTGGGTCCGATTTCAGAAAAACACGGTCCCACGGCACCAAGACATCGTCAAATACTACAAATGTGTCCATTTCCTCAAAACGCGAACTGAGCGGGTAATCGATTCGCGACTCGCCATAGGCAAGCGCTTCGCGACAGATCATCTTCAGGCCCGGTGTGGCACACGGAATCGTAAAAGCAAAGGCAAAACTCGCAGTGTCGGCGGCCGCCTTTAGAACGGTTGAGGGAAAAACCATGATTTCGTCTGCCAGGGGCCCAAGAGTTGCCAGAATGCGTGCACCACGAACCACAATGCCGTCTGCGTTTTCATCAACGATCCGTAATGCGACATCGGCGCTGGGTTGACCACTGGCCGTCAGCGCCCGATTAGACTGAGGGTTGACCAGTGTATGTGTCATACACAAGTCGTTTTCACGGGCATACTCGTAGTAGTTTTTAGCGTTTTCTCCAAACCGAGGGTCATTCTGGCTGTAATAACCCGCAGCGGCAGCTGCTGCCATGATCTCGACATTGATATAGTCCGATGAGCGCCCGAGCATGCCCCCGCTAAAGCGGGACCAACGAAACATCATTCGTGAACGTCGCTGCAGGTCTTCTACGGTTTGAGGCGTGAGAAAAGATAGGCCAACCGGATCGCCAGTCGTCGGCGACGTATAGGTCATCTCATCACAAAGTTTCGCCTCGTGCTGCATATCGTAAAGTTGTGCGATCGACTGCGCACAACCTCGTAGTGCAGGGTGAGCGGTAACGTCTGCAATACGCTCATCGCCAAGCCAGATCTCGGCGTCACGCTGCTTTATTCCCTTGAGGTAATCGGCACCGTTTCGAGCCCCCATAGATATCCCCTTGATTGCCTTACCCAACTAGTTAACATGTTAAATATTTT
>JAPKAJ010000139.1 GCA_028825345.1 Arenicellales bacterium
TGGTGAAAGCGGTTTCTGAATGTTCTTCAGGTACCCGGGCCGCCAGGGCGGCGTTGCGCATCTGCCAGCCGCTGACGATCTTGCCATCGTTATCGATCGCACTATTAGCCCATGTCTCCCAGGGATTGTCTCCACCAAAACCATGCCTGCGCAGGTAGTCGCTGTAGCCAAGATCGGCCGGCAGAATCGGGTCTGGGTAGAGCCCGGCAAAAAGTTCATATGGCAAAAACCCGTTGTTGCTAAGGCGTTGCTCCTGAGTTGAGCCAGGGGGCACATTGAAGCGCGATGCGGCCTGTACATTGAAACGCCCCTCGGATTTGCCGACCACGACGGCTTCCATGCCGGCATCGCCAAGGTAGTCGCCCAAAGTCAGTTCACCAAGTTTCAAAGGATCTTCGTTGGCCATAACGCCGTGGGAGGCTACATAACGACCGGTGTAGAAACTCGCCCGCGATGGCCCGCATAGCGGCGCCTGGCAAAAGGCATTAGAAAATCGCACCCCACGGCCTGCCAGGGCATCGATGTGGGGGGTATTCAGATACGGGTGACCAAAGCACGACAGGTAATCTGCCCGCAATTGATCACACATGATAAAAAGAATATTCATGGTCGCTTGGGTTTTTGTTGAATCTTTTCGGGGTCGTACACCCATAGATTGTAAGGCTATGGTGTTAACACGGCATCTCCGATTTTAAGAAAGTATCGGGGCCATACTCATGCCTTTGATGGGAAGCTTCTGCTGTACCATGCGATCCTTGTATACCTTTGGGGGCTGAACCAGCATTACGGGTTACGATGATCGCAAAAATGAGGGTTTATGCATTTAAAAGCAGTCACTAATTTGCTGCTTGCCATGTTTTGCATCTCGATCATGGATACCATGATCAAAATGTTGAGCGGCGATTATGCGCTGCACCAGTTGGTATTCATCCGCGCCGCTATCAGCCTGGTGATCTTACTGCCTGTCTTGTTTCGCCATGGGATCATGGCGATGCATACCCGCCGCCCTGGCGCACATATCTTTCGTGGATTGTTGCTGGTCATGGCCAACATGACATATTTCACAGGTCTTGCCAGTTTGCC
Source organism: Arenicellales bacterium (assembly GCA_028825345.1). Classification (GTDB taxonomy): domain Bacteria; phylum Pseudomonadota; class Gammaproteobacteria; order Arenicellales; family UBA868; genus UBA868. The sequence continues at coordinate 1,084 of JAPKAJ010000139.1, forward strand.
TCTTGCCCAGGCTTCTGCTGTGGTGTTTTTTGCCCCCGTCATCATCACGATCTTTTCTTTTTGGGTTCTCAAAGAACGGTTCGGGCCGTTTCGCTGGGTAGCGGTATTGATGGGACTGGTAGGTATGGTTCTTGTAGCGCAGCCATTTTCAGGGCATATCGAGGTGGCGTACCTGTGGCCGTTGGCCGCTGCCTTTTGTTACGCGGGGTTTACCACGATGACACGCTATATTGGTAAAACCGAGAGCGCCTCGCTGCTCGCGGTTACAGCCCAGGGCTCGTTTCTTCTGGTGAGTGCATTAATGGGGCTGGTCGTTGGTAGTGGACAGTTTGCCGGGCATGTCGACCCAGGTATTGAGTTTATATTGCGTGCCTGGCACTGGCCGACATCGTCTGACATGATTTATTTTGGCGCGATCGGGGTACTATCGGCGATTACGGCTCTATCAATTTCGGCAGCTTATCGCAGCGCGCCGGCTTCCCTTCTTGCGCCCTTTGAATACAGCAATTTGCCTTTGGTACTGCTGTGGGGCTACCTGGTATTCAGTGAGTTCCCCAACACCATGGCGCTGATCGGGATATTGCTGATTGCCGCCGGTGGCATGGTGGTCTGGCTGGATTCACAATTTCGCAGACGAGCCGTATAAGTGACTGCTCTTTTGGGCGAGTACTTCTAGCACTACATCTAGCACTACATCTGGCACTACTTCTGGAAATGGAACGGCGCCTGTTCTGAGGGTAGTTGCGGTTTTTTTAACAGATAATCGGTTGCGCGTTCGGCGATCATCTGGGTTGGGGCGTTGAGATTGCCGCTCACAATATCCGGCATTACTGAGGCATCGACTACCCGTAGGTTATCTATTCCGCGCACTTGCATCTGCGCGTCGACGACTGCCATGTCATCGTTGCCCATGCGACAGGTGCCACAGGGGTGAAAGTCTGTTGTGGCGTAGGCGCGTACCCAGGCTTTAAGCTCATTGTCTGAGTTGAGGTTCGGCGCAGGCTCGATACGATCGCCCCGAAATTCATCAAACGCGGGCTGTGTCAGTAGGTCCTGCATGACTCGCAAAGCCTCTATCAACTCCCGTGTGTCACCCGGATGACTCAGGTAATTAAAGTGCGCCGCTGGACGGTCATGGGGGTCCGTGGAGCGCAGTTTGACTTCGCCACGGCTCTTAGGACGCAACTGATCACAATCCAGTACGTAGCCTTGTTTGAGTTGAATGCGTCGTCCTTGCCACTGGCTGTATACCGGCGCGAAATGGTATTGCAGATTGGGATGGGCTGCATCCGTGTTGCCATAGACAAAGCCGCCCATCTCCCAGATATTCGATGCACCGAGGCCTGAGCGTGAAGTCAGCCACTTGAGCCCGGTACTGAGTTTGGTCAGGGGTCGGGCCAGGGTATGCAAAGTCACTGCTTTCTTGCAGTAAAAGGCGCTGATAATACTGAGGTGGTCCTGCAGGTTCTGTCCGACACCACTGAGATTCACAAGCGGCGTGATGTTCATTGATTTTAGATAATCGGCTGGGCCAATCCCTGAGAGCATCAGCAGTTGCGGGCTCTTAATGGCGCCGCAGCAGACGAGGACCGCACGCGATGCATGGGCTTGGCTCACCTGGCCATTTTTTTCATACTCGATGCCGCTCGCGCGGCCGCCTTCGATGATGATCCGCCGAGTCAGAGCCCGGGTCGTTAATGTCAGGTTGGCTCTTTTTAATGCGGGTTTTAGATGGGCAACCGCGGCACTACAGCGCCGGCCGTTGCGAGTAGTACTGTCAAGACGGGCGATGCCTTCGGGTTTAAACCCGTTCAGGTCGTCTGAGGTGCCCTGACCGGATTGCTCTCCCGCCAGATAGAGTGCATCAAAAAGCGGGTTCTCCAAGGTGCCCCGGGTTACCCCGAGCGGGCCATTGCCACCGCGCCAGATGCTCTGGCCCCGATCTGAGGATTCACAGCGCTTGAAATACGGCAGGCATTGCGCAAAGGTCCATTCGGCCAGTCCGAATTGATCCGCCCAGCGGTCATAATCCATCGGGTGGCCGCGCATATAGACCATCGAGTTGATCGAAGATGAGCCGCCGATCACTTTGCCGCGCGGCAAATCGATGCGCCGGCCATCGCACTCGGGCTCGGGTTCGCTTTTGTAGTTCCAGTTAATGCTGGGGTCCTTGTATGCGTGATAGACCCCAGCCGGGATATGCACCATCAGTTTGTGGTCCATCGGCCCGGCTTCGAGGATCAGTACCTGGTTACCCGGGTCTTCGCTTAGCCGGTTGGCCAGGACACAGCCGGCCGATCCGGCGCCAATGATAATGTAATCGTATTCCGACACAGTGTTTAGTTGATGATCATGGCACCATGAAAACCGCAACCCGTGTTTTCATGGTGCAAAGCCTCTTTGCTGGGGTGCCCCGCATACCCGGTAACGACCCAATAAAACTTCAGGGGAAAAGTCTAAATTAAATTTAATCATAAAGACCAGCCCTGTATGGTAAAAAGGCCGTGGTTTGGCATCCCGAGCAACCCGCGAGATTCGATCTCTCATCACATGAACAAAGAGCAGGCAGGGGTGCTGTAGCCCCCCTAATAACTGGCATCTAAAGAAAAACTGGGCTGGAGAGCTGAATAAATGATCAAGGCGTTTTACAAGGCCCGGGAGTGGGCGCTATGGGCCTATGGTGGCGGGGCACTGCTGATATCGTCCCTTTGGCTGCAGGTGCAAATGACAGTCGCGCTTAACGAGTGGTATGGCCGTTTCTATGATTTATTGCAAAATGCGGCCAGTTTCTCTGATGACCCACAAAAAGGTATTGATCAATTCTTTAGAGAGCTGATTTCGATCGGTTACGTGAGTTCGGGTTTTGAGGGCACACCATCGTTTGTTGTGATTGCGTTTCCGTATGTGATTCTTGCCATCTTCACAGGGTGGTTCACCCGGATCTATGGCCTGCGCTGGCGTGAAGCCATTACCTTTAACTATGTTCCCCGCTGGCGGGCAGTTGAGCACGAGATAGAAGGGGCCTCACAGCGGATTCAGGAAGACTGCAATCGTTTTGCCCGGATTGTGGAGTCGCTGGGCCTGCAAATCGTACGCGCTGTTATGACTTTGATCGCATTTATACCGGTACTGCATAAATTATCGGAGAAGGTTGATACTCCGATACTTCGCGATATCGAAGGCTCACTGGTGTGGGCGGCTTTGGTAATCTCGCTCGGTGGCTTGTTTGTTTCCTGGTTGGTGGGTTGGAAGCTGCCAGGGCTGGAATATAACAACCAGAAAGTCGAAGCGGCATTTCGCAAAGACCTGGTTCTGGGCGAAGACGATAAGGTGAACCATGCCGATATGGGGAAACTGCAAGGATTCTTTGTAGATATCCGGCGCAATTACCACCGGCTCTACTTTCATTACACCTACTTTGATGCCTGGGCAACTTCCTACGATCAATTTATGTCGATATTGCCTTATATCGTAATGGGTCCTGGCCTTTTTACCGGGATGTTGACGCTGGGTGTAATGGTTCAGGTATCCAATGCCTTCGCTAAGGTGCACGGGAGTTTTTCACTGTTCTTGCATAACTGGACAACTATTACTGAACTACGATCGATCTGGAAACGTCTGCACGAATTCGAGACCAATCTGGATCGCTATCAGGTAACTCAGGCCGCGTAGTAAACATCAAGTTTTGATATAGTCTTCATTCGACTCAGCCTAGTGCCACAAATATAAGAGAAGATAGGTTGCTTTGTGATTGGCTCTCCGAGAAAACCATATTTGCCCGCATAGGGGCGAAGAATTCCGTGTTGTCGATTATTTGGGCAGCACGGAAACGGCGGCAGATGATCTTAAGGGAGCACTGGATTTGGTGCGGGATAGGCAACTTCAAACTCGCAAGACTGAATCGGTTAACATTGCATTTAGCACTGGTATCGTGGAGCTTGGCCCTGACGGAAAAACGCTCGATAAATTACTCAAGAATGCAGGCCGTGCTCTTTATTTCGCCAAGGCAAATGGACGCTCGTGCGTGATCCCATACTCAGCAGATCTGTTCGAAAAACGCGAGACCACGCTGATCACGCGGCTTGATCAACAGCTGGATAAGCAGTCTGACTACCCAGGTAGTGCGCCCGAGTGGTGTGGCCAGACGATGGTGTCATGTTATGAATCAAAAAACTGAGGCGCCCTATCAGGAGTTTGCACAAAGACTGATTGAAGCGATGCGTGATGCAGGCCATAGTTCACGTGAGGGTAGCTGGTCACGACTGCCGGTAGAGCTTGAGCCCCTGCGTCGCGAGGCGCAGGCCAAGAGCCTGACTACGGCGCGGAAGTATCTTGAGGGCGAGGCTTTCCCCAGGCGCCACCGCCTTGAACGTGTTGCCGACTGGCTTAACGTCAATCCGGATTGGCTTGCCAGCGGCACTGGGCCTCGACACAAAGGAGAGCAGTGGAACTCTGTTGATGATCTGCCGGCAGAGGCGATAGCACTTGCCCGTGCCTGGGCCGCCTTACCTCGTCACTACCGTGAGCCCATCCGATCATGGGTCGTTATGGCGTCGATTGTCGACAGCCTGCCTGAGGATGCCAAACAATTACCCCCTGCCGCAGCTGGCTTGGAGCGGCGGCGGCAGGACCGTGAAAAGGGTAATTAGCCTCACCGCAGCAGAACGGCTAACAGGTAATAGCGTAGTGAATCCCTCAGTACAAAATTCGATTCAGGATCTTCAGGCCATGGCCGCGGGAGAGTTCATTGCATACGGCGACCTGAATTGCCCTTTTTGTTTTGCGCTCCATGAGCGGCTACTGGCCTGGAACCTGCTTGATCGAATTGAATGGCGCTTGATCGTTCATGCGCCTGAGCTATCGTCATCCATGTTTTCAATGGAGGATCAAAGCTTACTGGCCAACGAAGTATTCTCGATTCATCACCGGGCTCCGGATGTTTCTGTCAATCTGCCGCCAACCCGTCCGGGTAGCGAACCGGCACCTGTTGCTCAAGGGGTAACCCGTCGAGCGCATGAAGTAGCCGGG
>JAPKAJ010000140.1 GCA_028825345.1 Arenicellales bacterium
CAAAATAAAGATGTTATCCACCCTGGGGGGCGCCGAAAGCCAGCGAAAGGAAAGCGCCCATATCAGCTGGGCGTTCGCTGTAATCCAGTGATAACGCAGCCTCGAGGGTCTTCAGTAATGTGTAGGGGTACTGCCCGGTCCGGGATACGGTCAGTTTTTCCAGTGTTGCACCCTCTTGGCGTTTTAATGCCGGTGGCGGAGCTGACCCAGTAATACAGCTGTAGATAGTTGCGGCCAGGCCGTAAATGTCGGTCCAGGTACCAAGGTTACCGTCCAGATACTGCTCTGGCGGTGCGAAACCATGAGTCAGGGTCTGAAAGGAGCCAAAGCGATCGTCATCGCTAAGGGTTTGCGCCGCACCGAAATCCAGCAGCAACGGCTGGCCACTGGTACGCAGTAGAACATTGGCGGGTTTGACATCCAGGTGCACCACACCGTGCTGGTGCATGCGCCAGAGTCCTTCGCCGATGGCTGGGAAAACCTGTTTCAAAAAATCCCAGTCCAATTGCCCCGCAAGTTTCTTGATAAACCAGCGCAAGTCACGCCCCTCTTCATGCGCCATCACCATATATAGGGTGTTGTTCGCTTCAAAGTATTGACTGACGCTGATGATATTGGGATGTTTCACTTCGCTCATTCTTTGGGCTTCTAAGCGGAAGCGCTCCAGGCCCTGGCGAAATGGGGCTTGAGCCAGTGGCGAGTTGGCCTCGATCGCGCCATCGGCCTGGCGGGCTACCAGATCCTGCGGACAGTACTCCTTGATAACCATCTTGCCGCGCTGCAGCTCGTTGCTCGCAAGGTAGACCAGGCTGAAGCCACCACCACCGAGGACTTCGCTAATGGTATAGCCCTTGAGGATGTAGCCGTTCTGCAGAGGCAGTCTGCTAGACATAGGGTGAGCTGGATAGTTGTCAACCAGCGCCAGGCGAAAAAAACACAGAATACAGTATAGTTGCTTACCCGATGTCAGTGGCCCAAGTGAGCGCTGCCGTCAGTTATTTCGGCCTAACCAGTAATATTTCGGAGAATTCCTTTGGCAAAGAGTATGACTGCTTTCGCCCGTCGCGCGGCGGAAACGCCCTTGGGTCAGATGACATGGGAGGTGCGAAGTGTTAATCACCGCTATCGTGAAGTCGCGATGCGGCTGCCAGAGGAGTTGCGTTTTGCCGAGGGCGTTTTTCGTGATGCCATCAGTGCCGTGGTTAACCGTGGTCGAGTTGATGCCCTACTGCGCTACACACCGCCATCAGCGGATGTGGCTGAACGCGACATCAATGTCGAAGTGGTCGGTCACCTCGCGAACTGGTCGGATCGTATTCGGGCTATCGTGTCCGATGCTGAACCGCTACAGATCAGTGAAATACTGAAATGGCCAGGCGTGATGTCTGCGCCGGCGGTAGACGATGAAGTCCTCGCTGACGCTGCCGCCGATCTGTTGCGTGGGGCGCTCAGCGAGCTCACCGATAGCCGGGAAGGTGAAGGCACCGCTTTGGCCGGTATCCTGAAAGACAAGATCGCGACGGCGCGGGGAATCCTCGGTTCGCTGACCGCTCAATTGCCGGATATTGCCAAGGCGCAGCGTCAACGATTGGAACAGCGCCTGATGGAGATGGTTGAGCAGGTGGATCCGGAACGTTTGGAGCAGGAGGTAGTGATATTGCTTGCGCGCAGCGAGGTCACCGAAGAGATGGATAGATTGGGCTTACACCTGGACGAGGTGGAGCAGATACTAACCCGGACGGAACCAGTTGGCCGCAGACTGGATTTTATGATGCAGGAATTGAACCGAGAAGCCAACACGCTCGGATCTAAGTCGGCACAGCTCGAACAAACCAGCGCATCGGTCGATTTGAAGGTCTTGATTGAGCAGATGCGTGAGCAGGTGCAGAACATCGAGTAACCGGGTTATGCCGCAAACTGCAGCCATCCCAGCTCGGGTAGTTATCCTGTCCGCGCCTTCGGGCGGGGGTAAGAGTAGCCTGGCTCGCGCCTTGGTCGAAAGTTGCGACACCGTCGTGGCCTCAGTGTCCCATACCACACGTCCTCGCCGCGAAGGGGAAACGGATGGGGTCGATTACTCCTTTGTCGATGACCGCGTATTCGAGCACATGATTGAGGCAGGAGATTTTCTTGAATACGCACGAGTGTTTGGTCATTACTACGGAACCTCGCGTACTGCGGTAGACCAGTTTCTTGCCAGAGGCAAAAGTGTGGTTCTGGATATTGACTGGCAGGGTGCGCAGGAAGTTCGTCGTAGCGTCGCCGATGTGGTTAGTGTTTACATATTGCCACCATCTGCTGAGGCCCTCGCTGGGCGTTTGGTGTCCCGTGGACGGGACAGTGCTAAGGAGATTCGGGAGCGGATGGCCGAGGCCGCCAGCGAGATGAGCCACCATGTTGAGTACGATCACATCATGGTCAACGCGGATTTTGCCACAGCGCTGGTGGAGCTGCGTGCCCTGGTTCTGAACGGGGTTGCACCCGTCTCAGCCTGCGGTTTCAACATCGAGGCCCTTGTGCATTGCGCAAAAAACGTTAGACTAAAAACATCTGACGCAGCAAGCCTTTAGCGGTTGTTTCAAGAGCAAGCCTTTAGCGGTTGTTTCAAGAAAATTCCGGGGTTGGCTGTTTGTAGTCATTCCGTCGCCCCAGGTCTGTGCCAGGCCCGTTCTGGGCGATATGCTTTCTGGAGAGATATTGATGGCAAGAATTACAGTCGAGGATTGTCTTGAGAACGTTGAGAACCGATTTGAGCTGGTTTTGGTTGCCGCCCGGCGTACCCGTCAATTACAACTCGGTGCTGATCCGCTGGTCCCCGAAGACCGCGACAAACATACCGTGATCGCACTGCGCGAGATCGCTGAGGGCATGGTGACCAACGAAATTCTCAAAGAAAAGGTGGTCGACCCGATGAAGGAGCTGGAGGAGGCATTCGCAGCGGCCGAGGAGACTGACGATGCGCCACAGGGCGAAGACAGCAAAGGCACCGCCGATGCATCCGCTGCTGGATCTGAAGTCAGCACCGAGGCGTTGCCGGACACCGACTCCACAGCGACCGAATTCATTGCCGCCGTAGCCGATCTGATCGAAGCGGCACCTATCGGTGAGTCAGCCGCAAACGACAGTAACGAGGAAGCGCAAGATGCCGACGACGCCGGCACCGACGCGGAGAGCAAGCCCTCAAACTGAAATCACGCAGGATGTTCCCGCCGCCAGCGAGGGACGCCTGCTGATCAGCGACCTGCTAGAGATCGTCGAGCAGTATCTCGATTCGCAGGAGGTCAAGGCCATATACGAGGCCTATCTTTTTGGCGCTGAAGCCCATGAAGGCCAGGTACGCCACAGCGGCGAGGCCTACATATTCCACCCCCTGTCCGTTGCTCGAATCCTAGCCGACATACGACTGGATAGTCGGAGCATCATGGCGGCGCTGCTGCATGATGTCATCGAAGACACGCCCACCGCGAAGGGTGAACTCTCGACTCGCTTTGGCAAGGATGTGGCGCAACTGGTTGACGGTGTCAGCAAGATCGACCAGATCGAGTTTGAATCGCGCGAACATGCCGAAGCAGAAAATTTCCGCAAGATGCTGCTGGCGATGGCCCAGGACATTCGGGTTATTTTGATCAAGCTCGCCGACCGTATCCACAATATGCGTACGTTGGGGGCGCTCAAAGCAGATAAACGCAAGCGGATCGCTACCCAGACACTGGATATTTTTGCGCCAATCGCTAATCGGTTGGGGATGCGTATGTGGACCCAGGAACTCGAAGATCTGAGTTTCTGCAATCTTTACCCCAAGCGTTACAACACCATCCGCAAGGAGCTTGATAAGCGTCGTGGCAATCACCGCGCTATTATCGAAAAGACCACGGCCAAGATCGAGTCAGAACTGGCGGAAGTGGGTCTCGAGGGAGCGGTGGAAGGCCGAGAGAAAAATATCTACAGTGTTTATCGCAAGATGCGCTCGCGCCGGGTGCCCATGTCCGAGATGCGCGATATTTTTGCGATTCGTGTCATCGTGCGCACAGTGGATGATTGTTACCGGGCGTTGGGTGTGATTCACAATACCTATAAGCCGGTGCCGGGTAAGTTCAAGGACTATATCGCTATACCGAAGGCCAACGGGTACCAGTCGCTGCACACGCTGTTGTTCGGCACTTTTGGCCAGAGTATTGAGGTCCAGATTCGTAGCACCGATATGCATCGTACGGCGGAGACCGGTGTTGCTTCGCACTGGCGTTACAAGACAGGCAAAGACAAGAGCGGTGCCCCGATGCCCGCACATCATTGGCTGATGGATCTGCTGGATACCCAGAAGCAGGCCGGCAATCCTTCAGAATTCCTCGAGCACCTGAAGGTCGATCTGTATCCAGATGAGGTTTACGTGTTTACCCCACATGGCGATATCAAGAAACTGCCTAAGGGTTCCAGTGCGTTGGATTTTGCCTATGCGGTGCACTCGGATGTTGGTAATCACTGCATCGGTACCCGGGTTAATAACGAGCCAGTGCCGCTACATCACACTGTGAGCAGCGGTGACCACGTTGAGGCGTTGACTGCTCGCTCGGCGATACCCACGCCGTTGTGGCTAAACTATGTGGTCACTGCCAAGGCACGTGCCGCAATTCGCGATTTCCTTAAGCACCAGCAAGAAGGCGATGCCAGTAAACTCGGGCGCCAACTGTTAGAGCGGGCGCTGAAGGCGCTGGGCCTTACGACCCGTTTGCGAACTGATCAGAAGATCCAGTTACTCAAGCATATTGGCCTTGAGGATTGGAACGAACTGCTGACCGATATCGGTATGGGTAGGCGGTTGCCGATGGTAGTTGCCCGGCAATTGTTCCCAGATTCCAGTGGCCCTATAAGCCATGAAGAACCCTTGCCAATACGCGGGGTTGAAGGCATGAGCGTCTCCTACGCTCGCTGTTGCAGGCCGATCCCCGGTGATTCGATTGTCGGCTTGTTCTCACGCGGGCGCGGTATTGTTATCCATCGCCCAATCTGCCCCAACGCCCGGGAGCAGAGTAAACGCCCGGATACTTGGGTCGGCGTCGAGTGGTCGACTGAACTCAAGACAACTTTCGAGGCGGATATCCGTCTCGAGGTGATCAATCGACGGGGTGTTTTTGCGACTCTCGCGTCTGTGATCGCCGAGGAAGATTCGAACATCAACCATGTTCTGGTGACAGCACGTGATGATCGTAATTCTGCGATTCGGTTTACCATCGAGGTGAGCGACCGTAAGCATCTGGCGAGAATCATCCGTCGGTTGCGAGCGCGTCGTTCGGTAATCCGGGTGTCGCGCTCACGCGGTTGATGGCTATCACTTCCAAACTGTACCAACCGCGCCCTGGGCGCAAAGCCCGGACAGGCGACCGTTGGACATACGCTGGCCGTACCGTGAGTATGATGCTTGTTCGGCTATGGTGCTGTTATCAGGAAACGACTTATCTAATCCGTCTTAACAAGAAAAAAGGGCCTCTTGATTAAAGAAGCCCCTAGATGCAAATGATTGTTTCTTTAGTTTGACTGCCAGACTGCGTAATCTTTGCCCGCATTATTAAACTCATAAGCAATGAATTCTTCGTCGCCTACAACCCAGGCATCATGACCCGGCGCAAAAGTATAGGCGTCTCCAGCGGTGACTGTTATTTCTGATCCATCATCGGAAACCACGTGAATAGTTCCTTGTAAAACCATGCCTACATGCCCCGCCTGGCAGCTATCACCGCCAACATGGGGTTTTATACACTCTGACCATTTCCAACCGGGCTGAGCCACGATCCTTGTTGCTGCAACTGTTCCGAAATTCACCGTGGCCGCGTGAGTCTTTTCAGGTGCTTTCACTTCATCTGGGTCATCGAAAGATTTCTTCATTAGTGTTGTCATTGATTTCAATCCTTAGTTCAAGAACTATGTCGTAAAAGATTTGATGGTTGCTAACAGGGGCGGACTATCGTCCGCTCACCTAACGATAGCAAATATTTGTTCCGCGTGTCGAGCGAACACGTCAGTCCTTACCTAAATTTCTGGCGTGATGTTTGCAACAGAACGTCTGATGAAAACCCG
>JAPKAJ010000141.1 GCA_028825345.1 Arenicellales bacterium
CAAATGCTCTCCTTGCCGGCCGGTGAAGCCCAAAGAGGCGATTGCTGCGGCGCCATCGCGCAGTAGCCATTCCTTGAATTGGGGTTGCGCCCACGCCTGGGCCACTACCTGTGCGCCGTTACGAGGCCCCACTTTATGTTCGTAGGTTTCTATCAGCACATCCAAGGCAGCCGGATCTACCAGGCCTTTTTCAACAAGCAAGGACTCCAGCGCCTTTACCTTGAGCTCAAGATCTCCAGGCGGTTCGGTGTGGTCGTGGTCGTGGTCGTGGTCGTGGTCGTGGGAATGATCGTTGTCGGCCATGGAAAATTCTCGTTATCGGATTTATTAGTCGCTGCGCAAACCACTGGACAGATGCAGCATCCAGTCAACGACAAAATTAACTGCAACCGTAAGGCCTGCGATCGCTGCCGCCGGCAATAACGGCGTAATGTCATTGTAATTAATCAACGGGGCGTTCTCGCGCACCATCGAGCCCCAATCTGCCGTTGGGGGCTGAATTCCTAACCCCAAAAAGCTGAGCGCGGCAATAAAAAGAAACACAAAGCAAAAACGCAATCCGAATTCCGCCAGCAACGGAGCCATGATATTGGGCAGCACTTCCTTGCGAATCACCCACCACATACCCTCCCCCCGCAACCGTGCCGCTTCGACGAACTCCATCACTACAACGTTCATCGCGGCCGAGCGAGAAATTCGAAACACCCGGGTACTATCGAGCACGGCGATGATCAGTATCAACGAAAGAACTGAAGTGCCGAAAATAGTCAGTAGTAACAGCGCAAAAATCAAACTGGGTACGGCCATCAGAATATCGACTAAGCGGCTGATCGCCATGTCGTACCAACCTCCCAGGATAGCGGCAAGCATCCCGGTGACCCCTCCGATCAGAAAGGCTATGATCACCGTAGCAAAAGCGATTCCGATAGTATTGCGTGCACCAAAAATCAAACGCGAGAGCATGTCTCGACCAATATTGTCAGTTCCAAAAATAAATTGTTCCGTCCATAGCTCGTAAGAAGAGCCTACGATCGCGGTTTCACTGTAAGGTGCTATCCAGGGCGCAAACACAGCAGTGAACACATAGCAAAGAATGATCAGTAGTCCGATCTTTGCGCTAAGTGGCGCCCCGAGAATCAATTTACCCATGACCGTATAGCCGCCTATCTTGGATGCAGCAAACGAGGGTTGGAAACGATAGAAACAATATCCGACAACAGGTTTAGCAGGATATATACCGCCGCGAATATCATTGCGCAGGCTTGCACCACGGGCAGATCCCGCTTGGAAACACTGTCAACCAGTAGTTGTCCCAGCCCGGGATAAACAAACACGACCTCGACCACAACCACTCCTACTACCAAATAAGCGAGGTTGAGTGCGATTACATTAACGATTGGACCCCATGCGTTTGGCAGTGCATGGTGGGTGATCACCCGAAATCGTCGTACACCTTTGAGGTGCGCCATCTCAATATATGGGCTGGATAACAGGTTGATGATCGCCGCACGAGTCATGCGCAGCATATGAGCTAACACCACCAACGTCAGTGTTAAGGCCGGCAAAAGGGTGCGGAAAAGCTTGTCGCCAAAGGCGAGGTCTGTACTGACATTAGAAATTCCTGGAAATATTCCGCTTTTGACCGACAAAAAGAGAATCAGGATATAAGCGACAAAAAACTCCGGAAAGGAAATAGATGTCAGCGTGGTCAGATTCACAATACGGTCGTAAATGCTGTTGCGATACAACGCGGCAAGCAGGCCAAGAAACAAAGCCAGCGGCACGGCAATGGCTGCGGCAACACCACCTAGGAAGAGCGTGTTGGAGAGCCGAGTCCCGATGAACTCAGTGATCTCTCGTTTGCTGGCCAAAGACCTGCCCATATCACCGGTAAGCATGCCCTTGAGCCATTGCAGATAGCGGATATGCGCCGGACGGTCCAGCCCGATTTCAGCTCGAAACGCCGCAACCGTTTCAGGCGTCGCCGATTGGCCAAGCATGGCCTGAGTGATATCACCCGGCAACAGTTCAACCGCAAATGCAATGATCAAAGAGACCGCAAAAAGGGTTAGTACTCCTAACCCAAGGCGCTGCAATATGACTTTAGTCAAGGACGACACAATATTTCCTGTATATCTTTCCTGCGAGTCTCAGATTCGAGGATCGATGCTTGAAATTCATACGTGCTGAGGTGTGTAATTTAACCTACATCAGTCAACACGCAAATGCATTGGCAGTGGATCGACTAATTCCAAGTCGGCGCGAGTCAAATTTTGCCATGGAAATCGCCTGTAGATAGAAGTGGTATTTCCCAAATATGGCGGACCTTCATGATGAAGATCCCATGTCAGACAATTCACGGGTCGCATCCCGAATTCCCTGGAGAGCTAGATTCTGAACCTCAGGATAGCGGGGTTTATCTGGATAAATAACATGCACAGGTCGTTTGAGCCTTGGAGCTTCATCCACAAGCCGTAAGCGGCCATCCTCGATCTGTTGCCGGGCCTCCCGCTCAACGACATAAGCACTCGCAGGCTGGCGAGGCATGATCATTCGAGCCGTATCGACAAACGGCGCTGTCACAGATTGCGGAATCTCAATCTCTCCAAACAGATGCTGTTGGACTGCCAGTAAATCCGGATCCCAATCAATCGCAATGTAATAATCCCGCCAGTTCGTATCGAGTGTAACCGAGGTTGCCAGCACCAAGACCTCATCAAAGAGTTTCTCAAAGTGCACCCCTGTCATTGCCTGCGCTTGATAACCGATGGCGAAATCCAGCTCATCTTTGATGATCAACTCTGCCGCCGCCAGTGAGTGACTGGAGTCCAGTAAACCCAATCTAGTGCCACAGTTTCAAGCAGCAGAAACTGGCTCATAAACCGGTAACTGATTCTGGATGTAGACAGGCGTCGAACGACTCTAAGCCCCTCTTCCAAAGAGGTTACAGCATCGCGTGCGTAGTTTAGGAAATGTTCGCCCCGAGGCGTTAACGGGGCCCATGACGACTACGAACAAAACAAGGATATCTAAGCCATCGCTCCAAAGCCTTGATACGAGTTGTGACGGCGGCCTGTGTTACAAACATCCGTTTCGGTGCGTGAGCGGCGCTGCCCAGCTCGCCGACATTGAGAAAAGCACGCAGCTGACTATTCAGATCGGACATTAATATTTTTTAATTTTTATTAAATAATATATAGTTTATTTAATATACAGAATTCTCTACATTCTCTCACGTAGGCAAGAGATATCCCGGTAATCACCCCAGATTACACCCCTGACACTCGGATACGGCAACGCATTCGAGACCAAGGAGATCGCCATGACAAGCTCCAACGATACGATTGACACTGAGGTCTATAGTAGCGTGGCCATGCCAGATGCGGGCGCCCCCATAGAAGTGCCCCCACTTTATGCCTGGCCACCAAAACCGGTTGCGACACTAAAATGGATATGGAGTGGCGTATTGTTTCCCTGGGGACTCGTTTTTATTGGTCTTGCCTTTCTGACCTGGTTTCTTTTAAGTCCCAGCCTGCAATCAATGCAGGTATTTGAGTGGGATTGGATCGCCGGGATCTGGATCCGTAATGTGGCGCTTTTGACGTTGTTTGCAGCCCCATTGCACTGGTGGCTGTATGTCCGTCGCGGGCAGGGTGTAACGACAAAACTTAATTCCCAATGGCAAGCGAAAACCTCCAGCAAGTTTCTTTTTAAATCACAACTTAAGGACAACATGTTCTGGTCTATCGCCAGTGGTTGCACGATATGGACGTTGTTTGAGTGTATGACCTACTGGATATACGCAAACGGATACATCGATGTGGTGCATTGGGTTGATTCGAAGATCTATCTGTTGCTTCTAGGGTTTCTTACATTTTTTTTGAGCTGGACACATTTTTACTTTGTACATCGGCTGCTGCATTGGCCCCTGCTATATAGAGTTGCTCACGTCCTGCATCATCGCAATACCAGCCCACAACCATGGTCAGGAATCTCCATGCATCCGATTGAACACCTGCTTTATTTCAGTGTTTTTTGTATTTTTTGGGTGGTACCGGCCCACCCGGTTCTAATCGTGCTGCTGGGGCTGTTTCAAGGAATATCTCCCGCCCTATCACATGCAGGCTTTGCGCAAATCAATGTTGGACAGCACCTGAACATTCCCAGTGGCGACCCTTTCCATCAGTTACACCATAAGTACTACGAAGTAAATTACGGAAATCGTGCGACAGCCTTCGATAAGCTCTTTGGCAGCTGGCACGACGGCACAATTGAGGCACAAAACGCATTTCGTGAACGTCGGCGAAAAGAACTGCTCTCCGACTGAATGAAGTCCTTCGTAGGCCGAATCAATTATGCATTGGAAAGATTAATGGCAGAGCGCTTTGCACCCACCAATGCGGCATCCTCGAGTGTTCAGGTAGATTCAAAAGTGATCAGACTGCTTCATCGACGAAAGAATACACCCGAGCTTATTTTTCTTGCGCAGTGGGGGCATCGGCCTTACCTTGAGCGCTTTGCTGGTCTGATTGACGATGGGTAGCGGGTGAATCTGTCCAGCGATGGTGATCCATGGAAGCTTACTTACTCTACCGGCTCATGCCCTTTCTTACGAAACCGCCCACGACACGGCGTAGCGGACCCACTGGTTAAACGAAACAACGCTTTGGTTTTCATCCATTTTTTACATGGAGGAACCATTGCACCGGCGGTACACTCATACCAGCCATCACACCTATACCTGGCATCAGAACCTTGATAGCCAGATGCCTTTCGACCTGCCGATGACCTTGCGGGTCTGGCTACTCGAATTAACTGGCATATCTCTGCTTCGCTACCATATCGTGCAACTGGTACAAGCGGTCTTTGCGCAGCACTCACCCATGATCCGCAAAGTGGCGCCACAGGACGAACTCCCCCGGCTAGCCCGAAACGCAAGAATCTTTCTTCTCATCTATATGTTCATTGGGGTAGGGATGTTTCTGGACCATACCTGGTTGTTGTGGTTTCTCGTGGTCCCAAGATTGCTGGGAGCGCCGATCATGCAATATTTCACGATACTGCTGCACGCCGAGACCGCAGTGAACTCGTCATCAATTCTTAAGACTACCCATTCATTTCACACGAATTGGCTGGGGCCGCGCTTTATATGAATACGGACTATCACGTCGAGCACCACCTGCACCCTAATGTGCCCTTTTTCCAGCTGCCTGCCCTCGGACACGAAGTCCGCCTCACAGATTCCAGTCTGATCCTGGATTGTGGCAAACTAACCTGGAGTTAGCGTCAGTTGTCCTGCGGCGCTCGCGGAGTAAAAGTACCCGGACTCGGAGCCTAACCCAGGTGCCGCAAATGATTACAGGCAATGATGACAGAAGGTGCAATTGCGTCAGTTTCCAAAGCAACCATGCAATGGGTGCTGACAAACTCGATACGTTGCAAGGCAGACTTCAGCCACTACAGGGTAAACGAACAATATGGAAGCATCCGTAAACGAAAAGATTTATGTCTGCAGTTCGGATAGCGTCGAACTGGAAGACCTGATCCGATTTGACCATGAGGATCACACTTTTTGTATCTATCACACACCAGATGGCTTTTTTGCGACTGATGGTTATTGCACCCATGAAGAACAACATCTCGAAGACGGTATCGTGATCGACAACGTTATTGAATGCCCGTTGCATCAGGGCCGTTTCGATGTGCGTACCGGAAAAGCCTTGTCAGCCCCGGCATGCATTGACCTCATGACATATCCTGTCAGTATCGAAAACAACGAAATCTATATCTTGATCGCAAAAACACGCGGCCCATCCGCTGCCTGACCTCTCTAAATACAGGAGACTGCCATGCCCATTTCACTTGCCAACAAACAAGCAGTTTCTAACGAGGAGTGGTCGCTGCGCCAGGAACTTGCCGCTTGTTACCGGCTTTTCGTCAAATTTGGATGGACCGATCTGATCTTCACCCACTTAAGCGCCCGGGTACCTGAGCAACCGAATCAGTACCTCATCAACCCTTTTGGGTTGCTGTTTC
>JAPKAJ010000142.1 GCA_028825345.1 Arenicellales bacterium
CGATTGCCTGGACCCGGCTTTTGCTCCCGGCACCGGCACGCCGGTGGCCGGAGGTCTTTCCAGCAATATGGCGCTGCAGATTTTACGTGGCCTCAAGGGTTTAGATATTGTTGGTATGGATGTAGTCGAGGTGGCGCCGGCCTACGATCAGGCTGAGGTTACCGCGCTCGCCGCAGCCACACTGGGTTTAGAAATGCTCTATCTGCAGGTCGAAAAACTTTCCTGAGCGCGCAAGGTTTTCGCTGATAGGGTTTTCGACCTGACCCGGAAGTTAAAGGCGCTGCAGTTCGAGGCCAGAGGTTTTCTATTTAGCCTCCCATACCCCTATAGACTGCCCCAGCGTCTTCGCGAATATCAATTACCCAATTATCTGCGCTTAGACTGTTGTTAAAGCGTTCTAACTTCAGTCTGATCTACCCCGGTTTACACCGTTAAGCCCTGCTTTGTTGGCGGTATAAGTTTTGACTGATGGTGGTAATTAGCAATTACACTGATCCTTGGGGCTAAATCTGCCTATCCTTCGGAGCACGAATATTCCGACTTTGGGTTAACACCATGGATATGCAGAACATCGTCAAGCTACCCGAGCGCACCCTTATGGGGCCAGGCCCGTCCGAGATTAACCCGCGGGTGTTAGTCGCACTGTCCCAGCCGGCGATCGGCCACCTCGACCCGGCCTTTGTTTCGCTGATGGATGAGGTAAAGGGTTTGCTGCGCTATGCTTTTCAGACCAGTAATCGGCTGACCTTCCCAGTGTCTGGCCCTGGATCTGCAGGCATGGAGACCTGCTTTGTTAATTTGATAGAACCAGGGGACAAAGTGATTGTTGCCCGCAACGGCGTATTCGGCACCAGGATGCAGGAGATGGCAAGCCGCCTCGGGGCGCAGGTTGTGACCGTTGACGACGAATGGGGTTATGCGGTGGACCCGGGAAAAATCGAAGAAGCGTTAAGGGCTAACCCGGATGCGTGTGCTGTTGCATTTGTTCATGCCGAGACTTCGACGGGCGCGCTATCAGACGCAAAAACAATTTCTGAGATTGCTCATCGTTACGGTTGCCTTACGATTGTCGATGCCGTGACTTCGCTCGCAGGGTCTCCGCTCTACGTGGATGATTGGGGCCTTGATGTGGTGTACTCCGGTGCCCAAAAATGTCTTTCCTGCGTTGCGGGCATCTCGCCTGTCACTATCGGGGATCAGGCACTGGCCAAAATGAAGCAGCGAAAATTGCCGGCCCCTACCTGGTTTCACGATTTAGGGTTGATCGATGGCTATTGGTCAGAAGGTGGAACACGCGCCTATCACCACACTGCACCGGTTAACAGCATCTTTGCGCTGACCGAGGCGCTGCGCCTGCTGAAGCAAGAGGGGTTGGGTCGAGCCTGGAAGCGACACCAAGACAACTCCGAGAGATTGGTCTCGGGTCTACGGCATCTAGGCCTCGACATGCTGGTCGAGGATCCAGCGGTCCGGTTACCTCAACTCAATGCTGTGCGTCTACCAGTTGACATCGACGAGGCATCAATCCGCTCGAGATTACTGAATGACAAAAACCTGGAAATCGGTGCTGGCCTTGGACCACTTGCCGGAAAAGTGTGGCGTATCGGCCTTATGGGATATTCCAGCCGCCCGGAGAACATATCGTTCTGTCTGGACGCGTTAGGCAGCGAATTGGGCAGCGCGATTCAAACTGCGGTTGGCGAGTAGCAAACCGCCTTTGAGCAGCCGTTTCCCTTCTAGAACTGCGGCTCCCGCCTAAACCCACAGCAACGGACTGCTTTTTGCCAGGGATTCCTAATCCTTGGCGCTTGTCACTTAGTTCACCAGCAAGCCGACGAAGTAGTCGAGCGCGCTGGCGAATTCGTTCTCCAGTGGAAATGAGAGCAATCCCATAACCGTATAACCTAGCACCCAGAGCATAAGGTAGAAGCGGACAAGAAAAAAGAACCAGGCCACATACAAAGGTATCAACGGTCGGATCAGAAACTTTGGTGTGACGGGGTCGAACAGATAAAGAGCCGGGCTGGTCACACGAATAAAGAAGCGGGCAAAGAAAAACGGGGTGTCTTCGCGTAGAAACAACGGCATGCCCAAGCGTCCGATCAAGGTCCACATGATGACTCCCATGGTGTAGTCAGCTATCAGTACCTAGAACAAAAATGCCTGATTCGGACCCTGTCCGTCGTCTGTTACAGCAGGCAATTGATCCGCTGTGGCGCGAATGGCGTAGCGATCAGAGGAAAGGGGGCTTCAGTGTAGCGTTGGAGAAGGCCAAAATCCGGATTGTCGGCGCTGCGTTTACCGATGCAACCGAATCGGAAAACGCGTTTACGGTGAGCCCGGAGCGTTGATTTACTGGGTGCCAATCGCGGATGCGTTTATGTCTTCGGATAAGTCGATTGTGCGTGATTCCATACGTTTTTACTGGCAGGCGCCACGATGCGAACTGAGAGGAGCTCTACAGCCTGCGAGAGTTTTGGGTTTTCTGGACAACTGAACGGTAGCGCCAGGGCGGCTGCGACGGGCACGCTAGATCGGGTGTCATTATCAGTTACAGCGGTAGAATAGGCGGCTCATTGTTTTACAGGCTTTGCACCGCGAATTCTGAACAAACGCACCACCTATACGCTAAGGATAAAGATGTTAAGTGATAAACCGATCAGTCGATACCCGGTACCGACTCTGGAAGAACTGCCGGAGGATCTGCGTAACCGAGTTTTGGCAGTCCAGGAAAAAGCGGGCTTTGTGCCCAATGTCTTTTTGACGCTTGCTCATCGGCCAGATGAGTGCCGTGCATTTTTTGACTATCACGATGCGTTGATGCTACGCGAGGGCGGCCTTTCCAAGGCAGAGCGCGAAATGATCGTGGTCTCCACATCAGGCACGAACAATTGTCAGTACTGCGTGGTCGCTCATGGCGCGATCCTGCGCATTTACGCGCGTGACCCGCTGGTGGCTGATCAGGTCGCGATCAATTTCCGCAAGGCCGATATCAGCGAACGCCAGAAGGCGATGCTGATCTTTGCTGACAAAGTAGCGCGTGATTCGGCTGCCTTGGAAGATGCGGATTATGACCATTTGCGAGAACATGGCTTTGATGAGGAAGATATCTGGGATATTGGCGCGATTGCGGCGTTTTTTGCCCTGTCCAACCGAATGGCTAACCTCATTGGGATGCGCCCGAACGATCAGTTCTACAGTATGGGCCGCCAGTCTCGGGAAACGAACTCGTGAGTTCGCCTCCAGAGGGGTTGCCCTCAATTCGTACTATTGCGATGCCTGCAGACGCCAATCCCAATGGCGATATCTTCGGCGGCTGGCTGATGGCGCAGATGGATCTGGCGGGCGGAACCTACGCTTTTGGCCTCAGCAGTGGACGGGTCACCACGGTGGCAGTAGATGCCATGACCTTTCACTTGCCCGTCCAGGTGGGTGACCAGGTGAGTTGTTATTGCACGACCGAGAAAATCGGTAATACCTCTATCGCCGTAAAAGTCGAAACCTGGGTGCGTCGACGCCATAACCAAAGTGAAGAGCGGGTGACCGAGGGCCTGTTCACTTTTGTGGCTATTGATGCTGCGGGTCGGCCACGGCCAGTCAAGAGAACCGCGTCCTGAGCCTCGTGGAATCCGACCAGCCAGGTCGATTAGAGCATTTCGCGGCCACCTTGAGCGATGCCGGTTTGCCACCGTTGGCGTCGTGGCAGCCGACGTTGGTGCGGGATATGGATCTACAGATTGCTCGTGATGGAACCTGGCACTACCTGGGTTCGCCAATAAAGCGTGCGCGACTGGTACGCTTACTCTCTAAGGTATTGCGCCGCGAAAATGAAGAATTCTTCCTGGTGTCACCACAGGAAAAACTACGCATCCAGGTTGATGATGCGCCATTCGTTGCGGTTGAGATGGAGCACCTGGGTGAGGCTGACGATCAGCGACTGGTTTTTCGCACCAACGTGAATGACGTCATTGTTGCAGGAGTGGATCATGCGATCTGTGTCGTGGAGGATTCCCGAACCGGGGAGCCCGCCCCCTACATCGGTGTGCGTGACGGCTTGGATGCATTAATCTCGCGAGCAGTGTATTACGAACTTGCCGAAATCGCACGGCCAGCGCCAGCGCCGCGACAGCATACCCTGGGCGTCACAAGTGAAGGATGTTTCTTTGCGTTGGGCAGCAACTGTGAGTAATAAACAGGCTCTCGAGAAACTGGTCGCCTATCTGCGTGAGGAGGTGCCTATGGTGCGCCAGTTCGATGTTCGCTCGGCTGGGGTAGATGCTTCCGGATTGGTTCTCGAGGCACCTCTGGCGATTAATTTCAACGACAAGGGTACCGCCTTTGCCGGCACCCTGGCATCGCTTTGCACACTGTCTGGATGGGCTATGACCTCCCTGATCTGCGAAGCCGCAGGTCTTAAGGCGGATATTGCGGCGATTCATAGCGAGATTACTTACGCCAGGCCGTGTACCGAAGAGAAAGTGCGGGCTATCTGCACCTGGCCAGCCGATGCGACTGCCGCGGCGTTCACCACTGCTTTAGCGAGTCAGGGGCGGGCAGAGCTCTCGCTTTTGGCCCGCGTGCTGTCGCGAGACAAAGTCGCGGTACGTTTTTCAGGGAATTACATCGCCCGGATGCTTTGACGACCCGGGCGATGTATGCGTCGACGGTCAGGCCTTTTTCAGCGCGTTTTCAAGATCGGCGATGATGTCTTCGACATCTTCAATACCAACCGACAATCTGACCAGGCCATCGGTCAATCCCCGTTTGCGCCTGTCTTCAACCGGAACATCGGCATGGGTCATGCTCGCCGGATGGGTAATCATGGTTTCCACACTTCCGAGGCTCTCGGCCAGCCCACACAGCTGCACGTTATTCATCAAGGTTTTGCCAGCCTCGGCGCCGCCTGTCAGTTCGAAGGCGATCATGCCGCTGAAGCCGGACATCTGCGCCTTGGCCACGGCGTGCTGCGGGTGGGAGGGTAGACCCGGGTAGAGCACACGGTCGATCTTGGCATGTGACTCGAGAAACTGCGCCACCTGCATTGCGGATTCTTCGTGACGCTTCATTCGCAAGTGCAAAGTTTTAAGGCCGCTGAGGTTCAGCCAGCAGTCAAATGGGCTTGAAACCGCACCGATGGTTTTCTGAATATATTTCATTTTCTCAAACACGTGCTGGTTGCTTGTGATCAGCACGCCACCGATGATCTGGTTATGGCCCGCCAGGTACTTGGTCGTGCTGTGCATGACGATATCGGCACCAAAGTCGAGTGGTCGGAGAAACACCGGCGTGGCAAAGGTGGAATCGACACCGAGCAGAATGTTGTTCTCGCGAGCGATACTGACCATGGCTTCCAGGTCACTTACTTTAAGCAGCGGATTGGTCGGTGTTTCAATCCAGAGCATGCGGGTAGTAGAAGTAATTGCAGCGCGTACGGCATCGGTGTTGGTAGTATCGACGTAACTGACGCTAAGGCCTTGCTGAACAATGACGTTATCCAAAAGGCGTGTGACACCGCCGTACACGTCGTCTCCGCAAACAATGTGGTCTCCGGAGGAAAACAGCTTGAAACAGGCGTCAACAGCCGACATGCCGCTGGCGAAGCTTATAGCGTGCTTGCCATTCTCAATGGCAGCAAGATTGTCCTCGAGCACCTGGCGGGTGGGGTTTGACGAACGCGTGTAATCAAAGCCCAGATCCCGGCCTACTTCGGGCAGTACGTATGTGGCGGTTTCGTAGATCGGTGGCAGGATAGAGCCGGTAGTGGGGTCCGGGCTGATGCCCGCACGAACGACCTTGGTATCAAATTTCAACGCAGTTCTCCAGTTATTCAGAAGTTATCGATGGATCTGTCAGGCAGTCCGGCGGTTTTTCTGGGTGATGAATTCCAGTAGATCGATCTTGTTGATGATACCGGTAATGACGCCGCCGTCGACTACGACAGCGACATTGTTGTTTTCGAAAATCTGCTGTACATGACTGAGTGCCTCGTGCCGCTCGACCTTTCCCTGGAGTGGCCGGGCAACA
>JAPKAJ010000143.1 GCA_028825345.1 Arenicellales bacterium
CTTTAATCAAGTGAGTCGCGCTTCAGAGCAAAGGCTCGATGTGGGAGACCACATTATCGACCGTAAAGCCAAAGTGTTCAAAGGCCGCCTCAGCAGGTGCTGATTCACCGAAAGAATCGATACCGACCACGCTACCCTGAAGACCTACGTATTTAAGCCAACCACTGGTAACCCCTGCCTCAACCGCCACACGGGCACTGATGGCCGCAGGCAACACCGCCTCTCGGTAAGCGGCATCCTGGGTGTCAAACACATCGGCGCAAGGCATGGATACCACCCGGATGCGGCGGCCCTTCTCGCGCAACACTACTGCCGCGTCCATCGCCAACGTCACCTCAGAACCAGTGGCAATGATAATCGCTTCAGGTGTGCCGTCACAATCGGCCAGTACATAACCGCCTCGAGCAATATCCAAAATCTGCGCAGCATCACGGGCCTGATAGGGGAGATTCTGGCGTGACAGGGCAAGGCTACTGGGGCCATTGTCGCGCTCAAGGGCGCAGCGCCAGGCGATCGCAGTCTCAACCACATCGCAAGGTCGCCACACGGACATATTGGGAATCAGTCGCAGGCTGGCCACGTGCTCAACGGGCTGATGGGTCGGTCCGTCCTCACCCAAACCAATGGAATCGTGGGTAAAGACAAAGATCTGGCGGATTTTCATCAGCGCTGCCATGCGCAAAGCGTTGCGCGCGTAATCAGCAAATACCAGGAACGTAGCGCTGTAAGGGATCAACCCGCCATGCAGGGCAAGGCCGTTGCAAAGCGCCGCCATACCAAACTCGCGCACACCAAAATACACATAATTTCCCGATGCATCATCACTGGAGATGCCCTTGGAACCAGACCACAAGGTGAGGTTTGAACCCGCAAGATCGGCCGAACCGCCGATCAGTTCCTTTAGCAACGGTCCAAAGCCATCCAAGGCCATCTGCGACGCTTTGCGGCTGGCAACTGTTTTGGCATCCGCGTTGACCGATGCAATAAAGGCATCCGCCTTTTCTGTCCAGTTTTCAGGCAACACGCCAGCCATGCGCCGTTCGAATTCACCAGCCAATTCCGGATGATCGGTACGGTAGGCTTCAAAACGCCCCTGCCAATCTTGTTCCATCGCTGCACCCGATTCGGTTGCAGACCAGGCACTGCGCACATCGTCAGGCACCTCGAAAGGCGCATGAGTCCAGCCCAGCGCCTCGCGGGTGAGTGCAATCTCCTCGTCACCCAATGGCGCACCATGGCAGGACTCTTTGCCCTGCTTGTTGGGCGAGCCCCAGCCGATCACAGTACGGCAGCAGATAAGCGAGGGGCGTGCCGTATCGGCCTGGGCCTCATCGATCGCCTTGGTGATCGCTTGCGGATCATGGCCATCAATATTCTCAATGACCTGCCAGCCATAGGCGCGAAAACGCGCTGGCGTGTCATCGGTAAACCAACCTTGAACATCGCCGTCGATAGAAATGCCGTTGTCATCCCAAAAAGCCGTCAGTTTGCCCAGACCCAAGGTGCCCGCAAGAGAGCAGGCCTCATGGGAAATCCCCTCCATCAAGCACCCATCACCTAGAAAAACGTAAGTACGGTGATCAACGACGGTATGGCCATCTCGGTTGAACTGTGCCGAAAGCACTTTCTCTGCCAAAGCCATGCCCACGCCATTGGTAATGCCTTGGCCCAGTGGCCCGGTAGTAGTTTCCACCCCCGGCGCGTAGCCATACTCGGGATGGCCTGGTGTGCGCGAATGCAGTTGGCGAAAATTCTGCAACTCTTCAGTCGGCAGATCGTACCCGGCCAGATGCAATAAAGAGTAATGCAGCATCGAGCCGTGACCATTTGACAGGATAAAACGGTCGCGATCGGCCCATTTGGGGTTGGTGGGATTGTGGCGCAGATAATCGGACCACAAGACTTCAGCGATGTCGGCCATGCCCATGGGCATGCCCGGGTGGCCACTTTTGGCTTTTTGCACCGCGTCCATACTGAGTGCGCGGATCGCATTAGCCTTGGTGCGCCGGTCCACCGCTGGGGAGGCAGTTACTGGTGCCGTATTCATGATGATGTCTCGTTTACTGTAATTTCACGCTGAAGTCTTGTTTCATTTGGCAAAAATGAAACAGACGAGGACGGATGTCGGTTGTCACCGCACCAACTCATAAGCGGGGGGCTAAAAATTCTGAGTGGCTGACTATGCCCAGACCGAACCAAAAGGTATAGCAAATATTATTGATTCGGCACATAAATATTTACTTATTTACCCCACGGTTGTTGATTCTCTCGAATCCAGGCTAACCAAAGGGCATGTAATGCGGGGCTTGTCGCCGCGACTACCGATCGCTTGGTGAACTTACGACAATCGAGCGGATTGCCCGCAACGGTCGTAAATTCGCCCCCAGCCTCTCTCAGAATAAGGCTGCCCGCGGCGTAATCCCACATCCGCTGGCCCCCATGCAGATAGAGTTGCAGACGACCCGCCGCCAGCCAGCACCACTCCAACACACACGACCCTAGATTGCGCTGGGAACGGTAAGGTGGGTAACGCACCAGGCGATCTGCAAGCCCGGACACCAGCCGCTTGTAGTCGACGTTAGCGACACAATCGCGAAGAGCAAAATCCACCGAAGGTGTTTTTAAGGGCTCGTCGCCCAGATAAGCGCCACCCCCAGTGCTGGCGCTGAAGCATTCCCCCCTGACCGGATCAAACACCACTCCCAGGTGAGGCTCACCATCAATGACCAAAGCCAACGAGACTCCGTAAAACGGGAACCCCATGGCGAAATTCGTGGTGCCATCCAGTGGATCCAGGGTCCAAAAACCACGCTGTTCGCCATCGACGATACGCGCCTGCTCACCGTGATCCATCTCCTCGCCCATAAACAAGTATTGTGGCCAACGCGCCTCTAACTGGGCTGAGATAAGTGCCTGCATCTCGTGATCAAGTGCTGTGACAATGCTGCCATCTGCCTTAGATTCGGCCGGATGCAGGCAAATCTCCGACAAACCCGCCTTGTTCGCAGCCTCAATGACTATCTGGCGCAAAGCGGCAAGTTCAGGCAGGCCACTCATGAGGGGTGTTGGCACCAGCCCCAAGGGCGATAATTCAACGGCTTAGAACTCCAGGAGAGCCTGGCAACTGAGGAATGCTCGAGAAAGCTTAAAGACAGGGGCATTGAGGAGTGGTTCCGGATGCAGATTCTATTCCTGTCAGTGGGGAAAACAAACCTTTTCCTTCTCCCTTTTGACCACCAGACGCTGACCTGGCGCAAGCGAACGGTTACAATTAACTCAATGAGGCTCTAGCACTGTACACGCGCACCCACCGACCCCTGTCTTTTTTGATCGACCCCGGCCAAACGAAGCCCTTGTGACGATCAACAGTACTTTTTTTTCGGTCCCTGACGCACAGGCACCACGAGTCCGGCGCAGTTTGGCGCTCTCTTTCGTTATCCATGCCGCCCTTATCACTGGTATCGGGTTTGCGGTTACCGTCCCGGCGCTTCAACCAGTGGCGTTGCTCACCCTGGAAGTTACACTCGCGCCCGCCTCAAAGAAGCCTCCCAATGCTAACGCTTTACGGGAGATTCCCACGAGCCCGCCTGATTTATTAAGTCAAGACCGCTTAAATAGTGCTTTGCCAACGCCTTTCTTGGGCCTGGCGGTGCCAGCAGAGAGTAGGCTCAGTGCGCGGCTTTCTTCAGAAAAGGATGTTGTACCAAGTTCAACCCACGAGGCCAACGAGGTGCAACACTTGCTGGTAAAGCGCTACCGCGAGGAGATCGATGCCCTTCAAAAAGGGGCCAAGACCCTGGAGCGAGAGACCTTTATTAACGCCACAACCGATCAGGATGAATACACCGCCTATATGGCTCGCTGGCGCAAACACGTTGAGGTCGTGGGTAACCGCCACGCTACGGATCAACCAGAACTGCGCAAACAAAGCGGCGCGGTACTGCTGGCGGTTAGTCTAACGGCCGATGGCTCAGTACAATCAGTCAAACTCCTGAATTCCTCAGGCCAGAGCACGCTGGACCAGGCTGCCCAGAAAATTGCCCGCCTTGCAGCGCCCTACGAGGCCTTCCCCGAATCCATCCAGGCGAAGACTGATGTACTGCATATCACACGCACCTGGCAATTCACGCCAGCCGGCACAAGCGTGACGCGTTGAGCATGGCTTCGCAAAGTGATTTCCCGTCGCTGGCCAACCATTTCCTGGTAGCAATGCCCGAATTACAGGATCCAAACTTCAGCCAGACTGTAACGCTGATCTGCCAACACGACGAGAATGGAGCGCTGGGTGTGGTGATCAATAGACCCTTGGACAACCTGGTGATCAACGACGTATTGAGTCAGTTTGATCTTGCACCGCCCATGGACAGCCCTACCGGGCTTCACGCAGTGTACGCCGGCGGCCCGGTGCATCACGAGCTGGGTCTGGTACTGCACGAGGGCAAAGGTGACTGGCAATCAACCCTGGCAGTTGGTAAGGACATGGGGCTAACCTCATCACGCGACGTGCTCGAATCAATTGCCAACGCCGCGGGTCCGCAAAATCTACTCTTAAGTCTGGGCTATGCCGGCTGGGGCTCGGGCCAACTGGAAAATGAGATACAGCAAAACTCCTGGCTTACAATCGAGGCTGACCCTGAAATCATTTTTCATACTTCAGTGCATGAGCGCTGGCACAAAGCAGCGCGGACGATTGGCGTAGACATTACCCAGATTGGATCTGGCGTCGGTCACGCATGAGCGCTACTTTTCTTGGTTTTGATTTCGGTACCCGGCGCATTGGCGTCGCTGTGGGGCAGAACCTGACCGGCACCGCTCAGGGAATTGATACCATTAACAATTCCGGTGCGCAGGGCCCCTGGCCAGCGATTGCAAAGCTGGTGAAAGAGTGGCAACCCGATGCTCTGGTGGTGGGTCTACCGCTGACTAAAGATGGCAACGAGACTAATCTTGCTAAATCGGCGCGTGCATTCGGACAAGCGCTTAGCGAATATTGTGATCTACCTGTGCAATTTATTGATGAAACACTGACCTCCAGAGCTGCAGAAACTCTGGTTTCAGATGCCACAGCCCCGGGCAAACGCATAATCGGTAAGCGCCAAACACTGCGTGACCAGATTGCAGCTGAACTCATTTTGCAAACTTACTTAAACGCGCGCCCCTACAAATCTGATGTTGCCTGAAACGGTAAATCCTCCTTTTAGGAGCATCCAGGTGGACGACACGGGACGCCTGACACATTTTCTCACCATTGAAGGGCTTGGCCGGGAACAGCTGATCGGTATATTGGATACCGCAAAGAAGTTTGTCCCGTCCCCCGGGGACCCTCCAAACAAGTCGTCTGCACTGCTCGCAGGCCACACGGTGGTTAATCTTTTTTTTGAGGACAGCACCCGTACCCGCACCACTTTTGAGATCGCCGGCAAACGCCTGGGTGCTGAAGTCATCAGTCTTAATACTGCGCGACTATCAACGCACAAGGGCGAATCCGTTCTTGATACGGTTCGTACACTCGAGGCAATGGATACTGATATTTTTGTGGTACGCGACAGTGCCAGTGGAACCGCTCACCTGATTGCAAAGCACGTTCCTGCCGATGTCCATATTATCAACGCGGGGGATGGGCGGCACGCCCACCCGACTCAAGCCATGCTGGATATGTTCACTATCCGCGAGCATAAGGGTGATATCTCTAAACTGCGCTTTGCGATCGTCGGCGATATCCTGCACTCGCGTGTTGCGCGATCACAAATTCACGCCCTGAACACTCTGGGAGCAAAAGAAGTGCGCGTGATCGCACCAGCCACCTTGTTACCCACCGAGATAGAAAGTCTTGGCGTAAGCGCTCTAACCGACTTGGATGCCGGCTTAGAGAACATCGATGTCGTCATGATGCTACGTTTGCAGCTTGAGCGTATGGAAGGGCAACTGATTCCCAGCACACAGGAATATTTTCGCTGCTATGGGATGACGATGGAGAGACTGAACCGTGCTGCACCCGAGGCTGTGG